>DATKUQ010000193.1:0-6166 GCA_035530495.1 Burkholderiales bacterium | reverse complement strand
TCGCGGCCGAACACCCGTATCGAGCCGGAGACCGGCCTTTGCAACACCAGCATTTCGCGCAGCAGGGTCGACTTGCCGCAGCCGCTGGCACCGACCAGCGCAAAAACTTCGCCCTGCCGCACCGACAGGTTTACGTTTTCGTGCACCACGGCGCTGCCAAAACGCGTATTCAGGCTGCGGATATCGATCACGAGCTCGTCGGTTTGCACTGATGCAGTCTCGCGGCTCATATGTTGAACCAGCTGAAGACAATGGAAAACACGGCATCGGTCACGATCACCAGGAAAACGGACTGCACCACGCTGAGCGTGGTCTGCCGGCCGACGCTGTCTGCGCTGCCGCCGACCTGAAATCCCTGGTAACAGCCTACCAGCGCAATGATCACCGCGAATACCGGCGCTTTGCCTACGCCGACGAGATACGATTTCAGGCTGATCGCCTGGTCCAGGCGATCGAGGAAGGCGCTGAAACTGACGTCGAGTTGGACGTGAGCCATGATCATCCCGCCCAATACGCCCATGACATCGGTATAAACCGTCAACAGCGGCAGCGCGATGAGCAGGGCCAGCACCTTGGGCAGGACCAGCAATTCCAGCGGCGCCACGCCGATGGTGCGCAGCGCATCGATCTCCTCGGTCACTTTCATGGTGCCGATCTGCGCCGCATACGCCGAGCCGGAGCGCCCCGCGACGATGATGGCGGTGAGCATGGGCGAGAGTTCGCGCACCATGGACAGGCCCACCAGGTCGGCGACATAGATATTGGCGCCGAATTGGCGCAACTGCTCGGCACCCTGATAGGCGATCACGATGCCCATCAGGAAAGAAAGCAGGCCGGTTATCGGCAGCGCTTCGAACCCGGTCGTTTGCAGGCTGTAAGCTATGGCGCGCCAGCGGATGCGGCCCGGCCGGGCGACAGAGCGCAGCAGCACGACGGCGCTTTCGCCGAGAAACGACAGCATGCCGAAGGCGTTGCCAAGGCTGGTCCAGGCCTGCCGGCCTATGCGCACGAGCAGGCCGGGCGCTGCCGCGGATTCCGCTGCGACTTTGTGCGAGGCGATCAACTGCAGCAAGGCTTCGAATTCCGGGCGCAAGCCGCGCAGCTGCACGCTGCGTCCACCCTGTTTCAAAGTGCGCAGCGTTCGGTGCAGCAGCCAGGCACCGGAGGTGTCCATGGCGCTCACCGCAGAAGCGTCTATGGTCAGATCGCCGCTGCCGGGCCGCCGCAGACGCGACAGTTTGGGTTCGAGCTGCGCTATGCCGCGCAATACCCACTCTCCGGCGCAGCGCAGTTCCTGCGGCGTATCGCCAGGCCCTATGTCGGCTCCTGTCTCGGCTGCTGGATCTTGTCTGTCTGTCATCATCTCGGCTGCACCGGGGGAGTCCTGGCCAAGCGCGGAGCGCCTGGGACGATCCCGGAACCCATTTGTTATCTGCAAGCTATCGCAGGCGCTCCTGAGGGGTATTGACATGCGTCAAACTGCCTCCGATGCCTGGTGCGCGAGCGCAGCTGCGCCCTGCAAACATGACTTGTGCAACGATATGGGAGCACTGCAATGGGACTCGGAATGGCCTGAAAAGCAGGATTGGTGAGCGGAGCGAGCAGATCCTGCGCAACTACACACCCGAATATCGCCGACCTTAGGCGGAAAACGAAATTCCGGTGGGACCTCTATGGCGAGCCCGGGGACATCGCGCAGCTGGTGTGCTTTCTCGCCCGGCCGCTGGCGCGCTACATCGCCGGTACGGTCATTCCCGTGGACGGCGGCTTGCGGCGCTACCAGTTTTGAACCTTGGCGCGTGATCCTCTGCGGGAGTATGATTGATCTAGATTCTGCATTCAGGATCGCACGGTCGTATAATGAAATTGTGGTCTTGGTGCGTGCTAGCCGCGCGTTTGTTGATGTTCCACCGCGAATTCAACTGCCGATATTTACTATGAAAAAAGCGATACCGGAAACGCCCCCAGAATACGATAAAGCGCAGGTTATCGAGCGCCCTGACGGTTTTTACTGGCAATCAAAGGAAAGCGGCAAGGAGTCCGGCCCGTTTCCGACGCTGCTCGAAGCCGTCGAAGACATGCAATACAGCGCGGACTCGGATTACGAGCCGGGCGAGAGCGTGGAGCAGGCGGAGGCCGAGATCGGCATCTCCGATTGGGTCGATCCTGAGACCGGCGAGCTGGCCGAAGAACAAGGGCCGAGGATCGAGGATCATTAGCCGCCGGTCAGACTGCAGATGTGCCGAGTTGCTTCAGGCAACGGGCGACCCACTGCGCAGTGAGTTTTTCCTGCAGCGAGTTCTGCCTCAATCGCTCTGATAGCGCGCCGAAATCCACCCGGTCCAGCTCCTGGTCCTGGTTGAAGCAGGAAAATACATAGCTCGTCTTGCCGGTTTTGGGATCGTGCTGCGGCTGCAGGCACTGGGCGCAGATTTCCTTCATCATGCATTGCATCGGCGAGTTGATCGAACCGATGGCGTAGTGATGCGGCTTGAGATGAGGCTTGAGCACGTCGTGGCGCGCGCGGCCGAGCGCCGCCATCATGCGATCCGAACCGATGGCGATGATGCGGTCGGCGTCATCCATGCGTATCGGCGGCGGTCCCAGGCGGCCTTCGGCATAGGCGTCCATGGCTTGGACGATATTGCCGACAAAGCTGCGGTCCTGCGGGCGCGCTTGCGCGTTGGCGAGTTCGAATCCGGGCTCCTCGTCGCAGCACCAGATGACCACGTCCGCGGCCCCTTCGATGTCGGCGACCTTGTAGCGGTCGATCACCTTTTTGTAGCCGGCGAAATAGAGCACTTTCGACCCGGCAGCGCGCAAGGCCTGGCCGATGGAGAACAGCACCGCATTACCCAAGCCGCCTCCAGCGAGGATTACAGTCTCGTTCGCGGCGATGTGGGTGGGGGTGCCGGTCGGCCCCATCAGAACGACCGGCTCGCCGGGCTTGAGCAGGGCGCATAAGTCGCTCGATCCGCCCATCTCCAGCACAATGGTCGATACCAGTCCCGCATCCGCGTCGACCCAGGCGCCGGTCAGGGCCAGGCCCTCCATCTGCAGCCGCGTGCGTTCCTTGCCCGCGCCCACT
Organism: Burkholderiales bacterium; assembly: GCA_035530495.1. Classification (GTDB taxonomy): domain Bacteria; phylum Pseudomonadota; class Gammaproteobacteria; order Burkholderiales; family SG8-39; genus 2-12-FULL-64-23. Next base: position 3,078 of record DATKUQ010000193.1, on the reverse strand, counting down.
ACGGGAGCGAGGGTTTCGAAATTCTGCAGGCGGTAGAACTGGCCAGGATGAAATTTTCGCGCGGCCATGGGCGCTTTGATCACTACTTCGACGATGGTCGGAGTGAGCCGCTCGACGCGGTGCACACTGGCGAGCAGATCGCGCCGCAGTGCGGCGAAAAAATCGTCGTTGCCGAGCGGCGAGCGCGCGGGATGCTGGTCCAGCACCCGCGTCAGCACCGGGTAGCCCTGCTTGGCCGAACCCATCGCTTTGACCACGTTGCCGAAATAGGAAGGATGCAGATCGCCGAAGAAGCTGATGAAACGCCCGTCCTCGAGACGTGCCAGCAGCACGTCGACATGCGCCGGTTTGGATAGCGAAAATTCGGGTTTTGCCGGCGCGCCGTGTTCGTCGCAGGCCTGGAAATATTTCCCGTCGAGTTGAAAATGACCGGGGTGCTCGCGTGCGAGTACCGTGTTCGGCTGCGTGCCGGCGGCGACGAAAACCGTGTGTGCCGGCAGCCAGTGCTCGGGGCCGGGCTCCCATTTTCCTTCGGCGCCGAGACGCTGCAGCGTGAAGCGCATGCCCTTCACCGCGCCGTAGTTGTCCACGTCCACCGCCAGAGGCGCCAGGCATTCGGCGAAAGCGATGCCTTCTTCCAGCGCTTTTTCCACTTCTTCGTGATTGAGCGTGTAGGAGGGGCTGTCGATCAGGCGCCGGCGGTAGGCGATGGTGACGCCGCCCCAGTGCTGCAGCAGTTCGATCAGGCGCGGCGCGCGCCGTGCGCGCGCGGCGAGTCTGCGCTCCTCGCGAATGGCGCGGGCATGGGCGAGGAATTCCTCGGCAATTTCGCGTTCCTGGTCGTCCCATTTGTCGCGTACCGCATCCTCGCCGATGTCGGCCGCGAGAATTTCGAAGCGCAGCAGAAATTTTTCCACCTGCACCAGATAATAGGCAAGTGACTCGGTGGCCGTGTCCACGGCGGTCAGGCCGCCGCCGATCACCACGGCCGGCAGGCGCAACTGCATGTTGGCGATGGAATCATCCTTGGCGGCGCCGGTGAGCTGCAGTGCCATGAGAAAGTCCGACGCAGCGCGCACGCCACGCGCGAGGCCATTGGGGATGTCGAGCACGGTGGGTTTGCCCGCGCCCATGCACAGCGCCAGATGGTCGAAGCCGAGTTCGGCCGCGTCCTCCACCGTCAGCGTGCCGCCGAAGCGCACGCCGCCGAACAAGGCGAACTGCCCGCGCCGCTCGAGCAGCAGGCGGATGATCTTGAGGAAATTCTTGTCCCAGCGCACGGTGATGCCGTACTCGGCGACGCCGCCGAAGCCCGCCATGACCCTGTCGGAGAGGTTTTCATAGAGGCCCTGTATGTCCCGTATCGGGGCGAAGGGCACGCGCTCGCCCGCGGCGCCGACGCCGGAAAGTTCGGCCGGCAGCGGTTCGATCTTGAGACCGTCGATGCCGACCACTGTGTGGCCGTCGTTCATCAGATGGTGCGCGAGGCCGAAGCCTGCCGGCCCCATGCCGGCGACGAGCACGCGCTTGCCGCTTGCCGGTCTGGGGTAGGGGCGGCGCAGGTCGAGCGGATTCCAGCGCGTCAACAGGCTGTAGATCTCGAAGCCGTAGGGCAGTTCGAGCACGTCCTTCAGCGTGCGCGTCTCAGCCTGGGGAATATTGACTGGTTCCTGCTTCTGGTAGATGCAGGATTTCATGCAGTCGTTGCAGATGCGATGGCCGGTGGCCGCTACCAGGGGATTGTCGATGCAGATGATGGCAAGCGCGCCGATCGCATGCCCTTCGGTCTTGATTTTGTGAAATTCGGAAATTTTCTCTTCCAGCGGGCAACCGGCCTGGGTCACGCCGAAAGTATTCTTCTTGAACGCGGGAGCGGCATGCTCCCCGGCCGCATCCGCTTCCTTCTTTGCGGCGGCCTTCTCGCGCAATCCGGTGGAGCAGGAATCCTTGCCCTGCTCATGACACCAGATGCAATAATTGGCCTGATCGAGCGCGCCGGCGAGGTCGGTGCCGCTGTCGGTCAGAGCAAAACCCTCGCGCCGGCGCAGATGCGCGTGCTCGAGGGTGTGTACCGCGTAGCCGCCAGTTGTATCGGTATGCACAGGTACCAGGTGCAGGAAATCGAGCTTCCCCGGCGCCTTGAACAACACTCCGTCGCGGTGTTTCCTTTTTCCCGCAGCGCTCTGGCTGGCCCAGGCCGCGTACTGCAGCGCGGTTTCGATGCGCTCGCCATGCTCGGCTTCGTTCTTGAGCCAAGCGCTCACTTCGCGCGCGAATGCGAGCTCCGAAAACGCTTGACCGAACCAGGACGCCAGCCGGGCTTCGAGCGCGGCACCGTCCAAGCCTGCCGCTTCATTCGCCGTGATCTTGTGCATCGCGCGTCGCTGCACGAACAGGCGTTTTATCGTATATAGCGGCGCGAGCTCCGCGTGGCGCGCCGCCAGCGCCTGAACCTCGGTCGAGATCCCGAACAGCGCGGCGGTAAAATCCTCCAGATGGGCGGCGAGCGCGATCAGCAACGCGGATTCGGCTTTTTTCGGCTGCGCATCGGGCTGGGCGCGCGCTGCAATGAGCCGCGCGGCCAGGGCCGCATCGCCCTGCTCCAGGTAGTGCACGAACGCTGCATCGAGCCGCGCGAGTCCGGCATGCGAATACAGATCGGGAAAGGAAAAGCCGAAATCGAGCATATGTCAGGGTAGGGAGCGGAAAAAATCGCAATCTTACCCTGCCCGGGCGTCGCGACAACATCGAAATTTTCGTTTTTCCTTGGCGCAGCGCATGGCAGGCGATGGCATTTGGACCGGCGCATCGAATAGCGGGATAATGCGAACATCTGCAGTCCAATTTCCACCGTAACCTAGGAGCCCATATGGAACTCAAGAACAGCACGTTTATTGTCACAGGCGGCGCATCCGGTTTGGGCGCGGCCACCGCGCGTACCATAGCGGAGGCGGGCGGCAACGTCGTCATCGCCGACGTCAACGTCGATGGCGGCAATACACTGGCAAAGGAACTCGGCCGTGCACGGTTTATCAAGACCGACGTCACTGCGGAAGCCGACGCCAAGGCGGCGGTGGC
>DATKUQ010000192.1:0-7543 GCA_035530495.1 Burkholderiales bacterium | reverse complement strand
GCCGCCAGAACTGGAAAAAGCCGAACGAAAACGCCACGTCGTTGCCGAGGTAGCCAAGGTCGCCCAAGTGGTTCGCGATTCGCTCGAGCTCGAGCATGATCGCGCGCAGGCCGAGGGCGCGCCGGGGCGACTCGGTGCCGGTGGCGCCTTCGACGGCCATGGCATAGGCCCAGGCGTAGGCCACGGTGGAATCACCCGAGATGCGCCCGGCGAGCCTGGCGCCTTCGGCCAGGGTCATGGTTTCGAACAATTTTTCGATGCCCTTGTGCGTGTAGCACAGGCGCTCTTCCAGCCGCAGGATCTTCTCGCCGACGATGGAGAAGCGGAAATGCCCAGGCTCGATGGTGCCGGCGTGCACCGGGCCCACCGGAATCTCATGCACGCCTTCGCCTTCGACTTTGACGAAGGCATAACGGTCGTCCGACGGCGGGAAGCTCGTGGCGATGGCGAAGTCCTTGCGCAGCGGGAATACGCCGCCGGGCCAGGCGCGGTGCCGTACCCACTTGCGCCGGTCTGGGCTGTCCTGCGCATGTATGCCGACAAGGTCGTAAGCGGCGCGCTGCATCCGGTTCGCGCAGGGATAGATGTCGGCGACGCTGGGGTAGCGCGGATGCTCGCGCGCCAGCGGCACCGTCAGCCACAGCAGGCCGGAAGGAAGTGCGAGCGCGAGATGCAGCGCATAGTCGCCGCCGCGCGCCGTTTCGTCGCTGCCCCAAAGGGCGATCAGGCGCGCCTTTTGCGCCCGGGCTTTTTCGCAGACGCCGCGCAGTTCCGCCGCGCCGACCGTGGCGCGAAATGCCGGCATCGCGCCGGCGATGGGGCGGGTCTCGAGTGCGAGCTCGGTCATTGGGCGACTCTCCATCAACCGATCAGCGCCGCCGCCTGCCTGTACCAGTCGACCAGGTAGGGCGGAATGTACAGGCCCAGCATCAGCACCAGCGCGAGGTGCACGAATACGGGAATCAGCGCCGGAGGATGGGGCAGCGCCCGGGCCGCATGTACCTTGTGCATTTCGCCGAACACCATCGGCTGCACCTTGCCGTAGATCGCGGCAAACGCGACCCCGAGCGCGACCAGCAGGAACGGCGTCGCCCAGGGGTGCTCGTGCATGGCGGTGGTGAGGACCATGAACTCGCTGGTGAACACGCCAAACGGCGGCATGCCGAGGATCGCGATCGTGCCCAGGGCCAGCCCCCAGCCGATGGTTGGGCTTTGCTCGATCAGCCCGCGAATGTCGGCCATGGTCTGCGTGCCGGCTCGTTGCGAGGCATGGCCGGCGGTGAAGAAAATTGCGCTCTTGGTGAGCGAGTGCACGGTCATGTGCAGCAGGCCCGCGAACGCCGCCACCGGTCCGCCCATGCCGAAAGCGAAGGTCATGATGCCCATGTGTTCGATCGACGAGTAGGCGAACATGCGCTTGATGTCCTTCTGCCGCGACAGAAGGAAGGTCGCAACCACTACCGACAGCAGCCCGAATCCCATCATCAGTCCGCCGGAAAAATTGCGCCCCAGCGACCCGTCGACCAGCATCTTGCTGCGTACGACTGCGTACAAGGCGACGTTGAGCAGCAGGCCCGAGAGCACCGCCGAAACCGGGGTCGGGCCTTCGGCGTGCGCATCGGGCAGCCAGTTGTGCAGCGGCACCAGGCCCACCTTGGTGCCGAAGCCCACCAGCAGGAACACGAACGCGAGCGACAGCACCGTCGGCTCTAGCTGGCCGCGCACCGCGAACAGGTGTGTCCACAGCAGCGCGTTGCCGCCCGGGCCGAGAACCTTCTCCGCGGCAAAGTAAAGCAGGATGACGCCGAACAGCGCCTGTGCGATGCCGACCGAGCACAGGATGAAGTACTTCCATGCGGCCTCGATACTCGCCGGCGTGCGGTACAGGCTGACCAGCAGGACCGTCGACAGCGTCGCGCCCTCGAGCGCCACCCACATGATGCCGACGTTGTTCGACAGCAGGCACAGCAGCATGGTGAACGAGAAGAACTGGTACATGCTGTGGTACAGGCGCAGGCGCGCCGAATTCAGGCGTCCGTGATCCTGTTCGATGCGCATGTAGGGGCGGGAGAACAGTGCGGTGGTAAAGCCGACGAACGCGGTGAGCGCGACCAGGAAAACGTTGAACGAGTCGACAAAAAACTGCTCTTCCATCGCCGTCTTCGGACCCTTGGCGATGACGCTGGCGGTGAGCAGCGCCGCGGCGCCCAAGGTCGCCAGGCTCATGACTGCGTTCAGCTCGGGCGCCCAGCGCTTGTGGCCGACCAGCGCGAGCAGCAGGCCGCCGAGAAGCGGGACGATGAGGACGAGGATGATTTCCACCTCAGTCTTCCTTCAGCGTTTCCATATGCCGGATGTCCAGGCTGTCGAACTGCTCGCGGATATGGAAAAAGAAAATGCCGAAGATGAAGGTGCCCACCAGCACGTCCAGCGCCACGCCCAGCTCCACCACCAGCGGCATGCCGTAGGTAGCGGAGGTCGCCGCGAAAAACAGGCCGTTCTCCATCGCCAGGAAGCCGATCACCTGCGGCACCGCCTTGCGCCGCACGATCATCATCAGGAACGACAGCAGTACGCTTGCCATCGCGATCCCGAGGGTCGCGCGCGTCAGCGTGTCCGCCATCTGCGAGATTGGCGCGGCCAGCGCAAACGCGAAGATCACGAGGCCGATGCCGATCAGCATCGTCGCCGGAATGTTGATCAGGGTCTCGACGTCCCAGCGTATATGCAGCCGGTCGATCAGGCGGTGCAGCACCCATGGGATCAATATCACCTTGAGCAGCAGCGTGAGCGCGGCCGAAAAATACAGATGCGGCTGCTCGGTCGAGTACGCCACGATCAGCGTCGAGGCGACAAGCGCCGCGCCCTGCCACGCGTAAAGGCGTATCAGCGTCAGGATGCGCCGCTGCGACAGCATGGCGAAGGCGAGCAGCAGCAGGAATGCGGCGAGCAGGTTGACGAACTGGCTGGACAGCGATTGATGCATGAGCACCTCAGGCGTGCGCCAGGAAATGGGTCAGCATTCCGAGTACGCCGAGCAGAAACGCGGTGGACAGGAATTCGGGCGCGAGAAACAGGCGCAGCTTCGCCAGCAGCATTTCCAGGAACGCCAGTCCGGCTCCGGCCAGCGCCAGCTTCGCGGCGAGCGCAACGAACGCGAGCGGGAGCGCTCCCCAGTTGCCGGCCTCGGCGATGCCCCAGGGCACGAACAGCGCGATGCCGATGGTCACGTAGGCGAACAGTTTGATCGCCGCGGCCCACTCGATCAGCGCCAGGTGCCGCGCCGAATATTCCAGGATCATCGCCTCGTGGATCATGGTGAGCTCCAGGTGCGTGGTCGGGTTGTCGATCGGGATGCGTGCGTTTTCCGCCAGCAGCACCATTAGAAAGGCCACCGCCGCGAAGGCGAGGCTGGGGTAGATCGCGAATTCGCGACGTGCCAGCGTTTCGACGATGGTGTTGAGCTGGGTCGAGCCGCTGATGAAGGCGGCAGTGAACAAAGTCATCAGCATCGCCGGCTCGGCGAGGAAGCCGATCAGCATCTCGCGCCGCGCGCCCAGGCCGCCGAAGGCGGTGCCGATGTCCATCGCCGCCAGCGCCGAGAACACGCGCGCCAGCGCGAATACGCCCACCAGCGCGATGATGTCGGCCGCCGGCGCGAACGGCAGATCGGTGGCGAGCACCGGTACGATTCCCGCGGCGAGCCACATGCAGCCGAACAGCACGTAAGGCGTGATGCGAAACAGGGGCGAGGCATTGCGCGCCATGACCGCGTCTTTGTGAAACAGCTTGCCCAGCGTGTAGTACGGCAGCAGGATGCTCGGCGCCGAGCGGTTCTGTAGCCAGGCGCGGCACTGGTTCGCCCAGCCCATGAGCAGCGGGGCGGCGAGCACCACGAACACCGATTGCAGGATCTGGAACGCGATTCCGGGGGCGTCGATCATGGGCGGGTCAGCTAGGCGAAGGTCGATGGACGAAAGTCAGCGGACGAAGACCAGCAGCGCGATCAGCGTGAGGAAACTGTAGAGCAGGTAAATGCTGATCTTTCCCTGCTGCAGCAGGGCAATCTTGGACGAGACAAATTCGGTCAAGCGCGCCAGCGGCAGATACAGCCAGTACCAATGACGATCGTAGATCTTGAGCGAGAACCGCGGCGATGCATCGTCCGGCCCGGGCATGTGCCGCTTCATCAGGTAGAGCGGACCGAATACATGCCGGATCGGCTGGCCGAATGCGTCGGCCGTGTCCTGCGTGCGCGCGGTCACCTCGGAATAGCCGCAGCCCCAGGGTTCGGAGTAACGTACGCGGCCATGGAAGTAGCGGCGAACGATGACGAACGTGAGCAGCGTCACGGAAACGATAACGATCAGGAACACGATCGGGCTGTAGCTGGCGCGCGCGGGACTGATCGGAACCATCCACAGCCAGCTTGATTCCAGCGCCGCCTTGTGCAAGCCGTGCCCGGTGAGCGAAACGGTGACCCGGTTCAGCATCAGCACGAAGCCGGTCGGAAACAGGCCGAGCACGAAGCAGCCGGCCGTGAGCCAGGCCATGCCGAAGCGTTCCGGCAGGCCTGCGTCGTGGCCGTGTTCGCCGGCCGGCGCCTGCCCGGGAGGCTGCGTCTCGCGCGGCCGGCCGAGAAATGCGATGCCGTAGACCTTGACGAAGCACATGGCGGTGAGCGCGCCGGCGAGCGCCAGCGTCGCGGCGAACAGCGGCAGCAGGCTGCGCACCACGCCGTTCTCCAGGATCGGGGCCTGCAGCGCGGTCTGGAACGTGAGCCACTCGGACACGAAGCCGTTCAGCGGCGGCAGCGCCGAAATGGCAAGCGCGCCGACGAGGAAGTAGAACGCCGTCTGCGGCATCTTGTGTATCAGGCCGCCCATGCGGTTGAGATTGCGCTGTCCGGTGCTTTTCAGGATCGAGCCGGCGCCGAGGAACAGCAGCGACTTGAACACGGCGTGGTTGAGCGCGTGATAGAGCGCCGCGATCAGCCCGAGCGCGGCGGCCGCCGGGTAGCCGAAGCCGAGAAACACCATGGACATGCCGAAACCGAGAAGGATGATGCCGATGTTCTCCACCGAATGGTAGGCGAGCAGGCGCTTCAGGTCGTGTTGCATCAGCGCATAGAGCACGCCGAACAGCGTCGTGCCTGCACCGATCGCCAGCACCAGCATGCCCCATTCCCAGCGGACGTTGCCGATCAGATCGAAAATCACGCGAATCATGCCGTAGATGGCGGTCTTCAGCATGATGCCGCTCATCAGCGCGGAAACCGGCGTGGGCGCGGCCGGATGCGCCTCGGGCAGCCAGGCATGCAGCGGGATCATCCCGGCCTTGGCGCCGAAGCCGAAGAACGCGAGCAGGAACGCCACCGTGGCCCACTGCGGCTGCAGGTGCGCGTTGCGCAGCGCGGCGAAGCTGTAATCGCCGTGTCCGCCGCTCATCACGCCGAAGCACAGCAGGATCGCGAGCGCGCCCAGATGCGCGAGCAGCAGGTAGAGGAAGCCGGCGCTGCGGATCGCGGGCAGCTTGTGGTCGGTGGTGACGAGAAAGTACGAGGACAGCGCCATGGTCTCCCAGGCGACCATGAACAGGTAGGCATCGTCGGCCAGGATCACGAACGCCATGCTCGCGAGGAACAGGTGGTACTCGAGCGCGATCAGCGCCAGCCGTCCCGCGGTCTCCTCGCGAAAATAGCCCGCGGCGTAGACCGACACCCCGGCCGAAACCGCGCCGAGGAGCATGAGGAAGTAACCCGCGAGGGGATCGAGGCGCAGGTGGAAGGGGAGGTCGGGCAGGCCGAGCGGGAGCGTCATCTGCTCGGGGGCGGCCAGCCATATCGCCTGTAGACCGGCCGCCGCCAGCGCGAGGCCCACCAGTGCCCCGAGCGGAAACGCAAATTTCCGGGCGAGGAACGCCTCGTTGGCCGGAATCAGCGACAGCACGGCGATTGCGCACCAGGCCGCGGCAGCAAGGAACGAAACCGATAACAGGGAATGGGCGGGCAGCATCAGCATTCAGACCAGGCGGCGAGTGAGCGGTTCACCTGCCGCGGCGCGGCGCAGCCCTGCAGCCTTCACTTCGAGCTTGCCTTTTTCTGCGCCGCCGTAAGTAGCCATGCGGGCAATTCGCGGTTACCGGCATGGTCGATGATGTACTCGCGGATCAGCTGGCGCATCACTTGAGACGGCGTGAGGTCCTGTGCAGCGCACAGATCTTCGAACATCTGTTTTTTTCGCGGATCAATCAGGATCGTGAATCGGGCGGTCTTGTTTTCCATGGTCGATTTGCGTCAGGCGGCTGAGGTGAGTACGCGGCGGCGCTAATTATATGTGTATCCTATTAACATTTGCAACTAATTGAATGTGTGTGTGTGACCTGCCAGTATTCGGCTAAAGGGCATTCGATTCGGCGAAGGGGGGCATCCACGGTGGGAAGCGGCTGCCGCGGCTGGAGGGGCTGGCGGCGCCGGCGAACATGAACGGTTCGCGCAGGAATTCGTGGCTTTAGTTCGGCCTATCTCGTCGCGGCGAGAACATGAGCGACAGAGGCGTTTGATTGCGACAAACCGGCAGCGGCGCCTGAAGCTCGGGTCCGTTCCGGGAAAGCGCTGCCCCGCAGGGGCTATTTTTCGATGCTCAGGGCTTGAGCTTCGCCGGTTTCAGGCGATTACCTCACCTTCATTCCGGCCTGCGCACCGCTATCGGCCGAGAGCAGATAGATCCCCGGACCGTCGCCGGAAGCGGCGAGGACCATTCCCTGCGACAGGCCGAATTTCATTTTACGCGGCGCGAGGTTCGCGACCATCACCGTCAGCCGGCCCTCCAGCGTCGCCGGATCGTAGGCCGACTTGATGCCGGCGAACACCGTGCGCTGTTCGCTGCCGATGTCGAGCGTGAGTTTCAGCAGCTTGTCAGCGCCCTCGACCTGTTCGGCCTTGACGATTTTTGCGACGCGCAGATCGATCTTGGCGAAGTCGTCGATGGAGATGGTCGCGGGGGCGGCGGTCGGGGTCGCCGGTGCCGGAGAAGCTGGATGAGGTGTTGAGGCGGTCACTTTCGGGACTTCCTTTTCAGTGTCGAACAGCGCGTCGAGTTGTTTCGGGTCGACGCGTGCCACCAGATGCGAGTAGGGATTGATGACGTGGTCGGTTGGGAAAAAATTGTGCTGTCCCCAGTTCATTTGTTCGTCGGATAGATTCAGAAACTGCTGCACCTTTCTGGCGGTAATGGGAAGTATCGGCCGAAGCAGCACTGTTGCGTACCAGAACAACGCTAACGCTGACGAGCAAACTTGGTGAAGTTTCGATGAATCTACTTCAAGCTTCGCCAATTCCCAGGGTTTTTGCTCGTCAACATATTGGTTGATCTCGTCAAGCAGGTGGCCAATTTGACGAATCGCTTTGCCGAATTCGCGATCTGCGTACATTAGGCCAATCGGTGACCAGCACTGATCTGTGGATTGCATTTTCCTGATCAGCGGCAGGGCTGCTTGGTGTGCCCCTGTCAGTTTGCCGTCGAAGCGTTTGGTGATAAAACCA
>DATKUQ010000191.1:0-3493 GCA_035530495.1 Burkholderiales bacterium | reverse complement strand
GAAATGGGCGATTGTCTGGCCTAACTATCCTACCATCGCCCAGTTCATCGGGCAGTGACCGCATAAGGGTCGGGAAACCCGAGCTTGGCGAGGATCTTCTTTTCCATGCTCTCCATCCGCGCCGCCGCGCGCGGCGTCTGGTGATCGTGCCCCTGCAGGTGCAGCGCGCCGTGCACCGCCAGGTGCGCTACATGCGCCCGGAGTGTCTTGCCTTGCGCGCGCGCTTCGCGCCGAAGCACCGGTACGCACAACACGATGTCGCCGGAAAGTACCTGCGGGCGCCCGCTGGCGCCGTAGCCGAAGCTGAGCACATTGGTGGCGTAGTCACGCTCGCGGTAGCTGCGGTTGAGCGTTCGCCCCTCGGCAGTGCCGACGAAGCGCACGGTGATCACCGCGTCCTGTCCCAGGGACGCCGCCAGCCAGCGGCGCAGTTCGGCTTTGGTCGGCAGGCCGGGGGAATTCACCGCTGTTTGCACAGTGAGCGTCAGTTTGGCCGCGCCGCGTTCAGGTTTCGTTCTGCTGGCGCTCATAGGCGTTGACGATGCGCTGCACCAGCGGGTGGCGTACCACGTCCTCGGCCAGGAACTGGGTAAAGGCGAGGCCGCGCACCCCGGCAAGTATGCGGCGCGCCTCGATCAAACCGCTTTTGTTGCCGCGCGGCAGATCGATCTGGGTGACGTCCCCGGTGACCACCGCCTTGCTGCCGAAACCGATGCGCGTGAGGAACATCTTCATCTGCTCCGGCGTGGTGTTCTGCGCCTCGTCGAGGATGATGAAGGAGTGGTTGAGCGTGCGCCCGCGCATATAGGCGAGCGGGGCGATTTCGATCGCGCCGCGCTCGAACATTCTTCCCACCTTGTCGAAGCCCATCAGATCGTAGAGCGCGTCGTGCAGCGGACGAAGATAGGGATTGACCTTTTCCGCGAGGTCGCCGGGGAGAAAGCCCAAACGCTCGCCCGCCTCCACCGCCGGGCGCACCAGCACGATGCGCTTCACCGCGTCGCGCTCGAGCGCATCCACCGCGCAGGCCACGGCCAGATAGGTCTTGCCGGTGCCGGCCGGACCGATGCCGAAAGTAATGTCGTGCTCGAGGATATTCTTCATGTACTCGACCTGGCGCGGCGTGCGCCCGTGCAGGTCCGGTTTGCGCGTAAGCAGGGCAGGGGCTTCCGCATCTGCGCTGCTCTGTCGTACTTCCACCAGGCCGAGCTGCACGTCGTCGATGGTGAGGCCGCGCTTGGCCTGATTGTAGAAGCGCTCTAGCACTTCGGCCCCGCGCGCGGTCTGCCGCGGGTGCCCTTTGAGGATGAAGCGCTCGCCGCGGCGTGCGATCGTGATATCGAGTGCGATTTCGATCTGGCGCAGGTTCTCGTCGAAGGCGCCGCACAAGACAGCGAGGCGCTGGTTGTCCACCGGCGACAGCGTGACTTCCGTGGGCTTGGGCTTCATCAAGCGGCGCGGGCTGCGCCGGTCGCCGCCGCAACGCGATCTTCGCCGCCAGGTTGAGGAACGCGGTTTTCTCCGCCAGGCTGTGGAACGCGGCATTCGCCGACCGGTGGTGGAACGCGGCATTCGCCGACCGGTGGTGGAACGCGGCATTCGCCGCGTAGGGAATGCGATCGCGCGGCGGTGATTTCGACATCCACCATGCGGCCGATGAGTTCGGGCGGGCCGGCGAAGTTCACCATGCGGTTGTTGCTGCTGCGGCCGCAGAGTTCGCCGGGGTCCCTTCTTGCGGGGCCTTCGACCAGTACCCGCTGAACGCTGCCGACCATGGCCTGGCTGATCGCGCCCGCTTGCGCTTCGATCTGCGCCTGCAGTCGCGCCAGCCTTTCCTGCTTGAGCGTCTGGGGCGTGTCGTCGGCGAGTTCCGCCGCGGGTGTGCCGGGCCGCGCGCTGTAGAGGAAGGAATAGGAGTCGTCGAAACCGATTTCGGCTGCGAGCTTCATGGTCGCTTCGAAATCGCTCTCGCTTTCGCCGGGAAAACCGACGATGAAGTCGGATGAAATCGAGATATCGGGGCGCGCGGCGCGCAGCCGGCGCACGATGGACTTGTATTCGAGCGCAGTGTAGCCGCGCTTCATCGCCGCGAGCACGCGGTCCGAACCGGACTGCAGCGGCAGGTGCACATGGCTCGCGAGCTGAGGTGTGCGGCGGTAGGCGTCGATCAGGCGCTGGGTGAATTCCTTGGGGTGGGAAGTGGTATAGCGAATGCGCTCGATCCCGGGGATTTCGGCGACGTATTCCAGGAGCAGCGCGAAATCCGCGCGTTCGAGCCGCCCGACCTCGCTCTCGCCGCCGATGCTTCCGCGGTACGCATTGACGTTCTGGCCCAGAAGTGTGACTTCCTTCACACCTGCGAGCGCCAGTTCCGCCACTTCGCTGAGCACATCGTCGAACGGCCGCGAAACTTCCTCGCCGCGTGTAAACGGAACGACGCAGAAGCTGCAGTACTTGCTGCAGCCTTCCATGACGGAGACGAAGGCGGATACGCCCTCGACCCGCGCCGGCGGCAGCCTGTCGAACTTTTCGATCTCGGGAAAGGAAATGTCGATCTGTGGCCGGCCCGTGCGCCGCCGCGCCGCGATCAGGGCGGGCAGGCGGTGCAGGGTCTGCGGACCGAACACCACGTCGACGTATGGCGCGCGCGCCACGATGGCGGCGCCTTCCTGGCTGGCGACGCAGCCGCCTACGCCGATGATCAACCCGGGACGTGCCCGCTTCAGGTGCTTTATCCGCCCCAGGTCGTGAAACACTTTCTCCTGCGCTTTCTCGCGCACCGAACAGGTGTTGAATACGATGACATCGGCTTCGCCGGGATCGGCGGTGGATTCCATGCCTTCGGCCGCGGCGAGCACGTCGGCCATCTTGGCCGAGTCGTATTCGTTCATCTGGCAGCCGAACGTTTTGATGTAAAGCTTGGACGCCATAGTCACTTTGGCGTTTTATCGGGCGCGGCCGCCTCTTCCGGTGTGAGCACCCACACGCGGTGAATTTCGCCCAGGCCGTCAAGCGTGTATTTGACCAGCGTGCCCGGCGGCACGCTCATCGGCATGATGATCCGGTTGCTCTGGTCGCGGATCTGCGCCCCCGGGGACAGGCGCATGCGCTCGCCGTCGATTTCGACGATCGGGCCCTCAATTTGGACGATGTGACCGCGTTTGGCGATATCCGGTATCGGTCGCAACTGGGCCATGGCGGACGCCGGCAGCAGGGCGCAGATTAGCACGGCGACGAGTTTTGCAAGCATGGTGCGACACCGGACCGGTGAGCAGAAGGTTGGGATTATAAACGAAGCCCCCGCGACCGGTGTTGCCGGCGCCGGGCGCAACAACAGGGCCCGCGCTACGGCCGGTAAAGGCTTTCGCTCCGGATGCCTTCGTAGTAGGCTGCGCTTGGCAGCGTCCGCGGCCCGGCCCCTCGCATCGCGCCCGCGCGCATCGAGCTGTCCTTCGACATGCAACCGGAGTTGGGAGACCCCAATCATGATCCT
>DATKUQ010000190.1:0-18440 GCA_035530495.1 Burkholderiales bacterium | reverse complement strand
AAGGACGAAACCAAGCTGATTGCCTACGCTCTGGCCACTACCAGCCCTGTGACCGGGTTGAAGGTGGAGGCGGCGGTGCGCTACCGCGGCGTCGACGTGGGCAAGGTCGAAGACATCAGCATCGACAGCGCTCACCGTGGCCGCGTGCGCATCCGCATTGGCGTGCGCGAAGGCACGCCGATTACCAAGAGTACCTACGCCCAGCTCGGCTACCAGGGCATCACCGGCTTGGCATATGTGCTGCTGGGGGACGACGGCAAGTCCCAGGAAGCGCTGCAAAGTGGTCCGGGCGAGGTCGCACTGATTCCGATGAAGCCTTCGCTGATGGACCAAGGCGAAGTCCTGTTCGGCACGTTTGTCGAGATCGCAGACCAGGTAAAACGCCTGCTCGATGACGAGAACCAGGCGCACATACGGCGCACGCTGGCGAACCTGGAGGAGGCGACGCAGCGCGCAAGCACCGTGGCGAAGAAACTGGAACCCAGCCTGGAGGCAATGCCCGGGCTGATCGCCGAGGCGAAGGGTCTGGCAGGCGACGCGCGCGCGAGCATCAGGAACGCCGATCGGCTCATGGCAAGCGCCAACGGACTCGCGCTCAAACTCGACGCCCGCGTGGACACGCTCACGCGCGCGCTCGCCAGCGTGGAGGAAGTCGGGGTCACTGCGCGTGCGGTGAATGATGAAACCATGCCGCGCGTGAACGTGCTCGTCGATGGTCTGAACAAGGATACGCACGCTCTGGGTCGCGTCATCAACACCTTGGGCGAGCAACCGCAGAGTCTCGTTTTTGGGACAGCACCGGGAGCGCCCGGCCCGGGCGAGCCCGGCTTCACCGGAGGAAGATAATGTTACGCGCCGCTTTGCTGCTGTTGCTTGCATTGATCTCCGGCTGTGCCCTCGGGCCGCAGCCGCGCGAGGGGATGGCCAACTATGACTTCGGCCTGCCGCGCTGGGGCAAGGACGCCAATCCGAGCCTGCAGCAGGAACTGGTCGTCGCCGACGTCGCTGCGCCCGCGTGGATGGATAACTCCAACATTTATTACCGTCTGGCCTATCAGGACGCAACCCGGCCTCGGGCGTATGCCCTGAGCCATTGGGTCATGTCGCCGGCGGCCCTGCTCGGTCAGCGGCTGCGCGCGGACATCGCGCGGGCGAGCAAAGCGGGGGTCTTCGCGCCTGCCGATGGTGTGCGCGCCGAGTACCTGCTGCGCCTGGAACTGGAGGAATTCAGCCAGGTGTTCGATACTGCGACGAGCAGCCACGCTGTGCTGCGCCTGCGGGCGATCCTGATGCGCAAGCGCGACGTCGTGGCGCAGCGGCAATTCGATATCGAGCAGGCCGTCGCCACGCCCAACGCCGAAGGCGGAGTGCACGCGCTGATCGCGGCAAGCGACACTGCCGGCGCGAAGCTGGTCGATTGGCTGGCTGCAAACATGAAAAAATAGCCGGCCGGGGCCACACGCGAGCGCACTGCGGCAACGCTATGCCGCGTCGGGCTGCCTGCTAGGCAGGGCGTCGATGAAGGCGTCCAGTTTCATGCATTCCGCGAAAATAGCCATGACGGCAGGGTACGGCGCCAGATTGCACTGGTAGCGCTGCGCATTGAATACCTGCGGGACCAGGCAGCAGTCGGCGATGGTAATCTGGTCACGATAGCAATACCGGCCGGATTTTTTCGCGCCGGCGACAAAGGCTTCGAGCCCGGCCAGCCCCTCGGCGATCCAATGACGGTACCAGGCGTTGATGCCCTCCTCGTCCAGGCCGTAGGTTTTCTTGAGGTAGCGCAGCGTGCGCAGGTTGTTCAGTGGATGGATTTCGCAGGTGATGATCTGCGCCAGCGCGCGCACGTAGGCACGGTCCTCGGCGGTCGCGGGCAACAGCGGCGGCTGCGGGCGCGTCTCCTCCAGGTATTCCATCATCGCCAGCGACTGCACGTAGATCTTGCCGCCGTCTTCCAGCGCCGGCACCAGGCCCTGCGGATGCAGCGTCAGATAGGGTGCGAGCTTGTGCTCGCCCTTGGGCAGGTTGACCGGCAACGCTTCGTAGGCGAGGCCCTTGCAGTTGAGCGCAATGCGCACGCGGAACGCGGCGGAGGAGCGGAAGAACGTATACAGTTTCATCGGTCGTGCCTCGCGCGGAGTGGGCGGCAGCGCCGATTTTGACATAAATTGCTGTTGCCGCAGAGCGGGCTTGTTGACAGAATTCGGGTACGCTGAAACAGGAGTCCACATGGTTCTTTTTCCGGGCAAGGCCTACGACGAAATCGCCATCGGCGACAGCTTCGGCTCCGCCATGACCGTCACCGAAACGCATCTGGTGCTGGCCGCCGGGCTGTTCGGCGACTTCAACCCGCTGCACACCAACGAAGAGCACGGCAAGCGCAGCCGCTTCGGCGGCCGCATCCTGCACGGCCCGTTCACCAGCGCCTTGGTGTCCGCCTCCGTCGGCATGTATTTCGGCGGCACCGCCATAGCCTATCTGGAACATAGCTGCCGCTTCAAGGCGCCGGTGCGCGCAGGCGACACGCTCACGACCACTTGGACCGTCGTGGAAAAGCGCGACAAGCCCAAGCACCGCGGCGGCATCGCTGTACTAAGCGGCATATGCAAAAACCAAGAGGGCGAGGTCGTGGTCGAGGCTGACGGAAAGATCCTGGTGATGAACCGCGCGGAGCAGCCGCTCCGCCGCTGACGCGGCTTTAGCTGCTGCGGCGTGCCGCAGCATGGGCAGCCCGCACCCTTAGCCGTGCCGCAGTTTCATCACCAACACCGTGCCGGTGAGCGCCAGCGTGACCGCGTTTGCCACGATGATGGGCCAAGCGCCCAGGGCCACCCCGTAGGCCAACCAGAAACTGACCCCAGTGGTAAAGACGAGATACATGCCCAGGGAGATGTCGCGCGTAGAGCGCGTCTTCCACACGGCCCAAACCTGCGGGACGAATGCCACCGTTGTCAAAACCCCCGCAATCGATCCGAGCAGGTCCGCCACGCTCATCACAGTCCTCTCCTACAGCTAGTTTCGCGGGCCCGCGAGACTCAGTTCCGGCGGCCTTCCTTGGCCACGGACCTGCGCACGTAGCGCATGCCCACCACCGCGAGCAGGGCCACCAGGGGTAGCGCGACTCCCTTCACGATGTCGGGTTCCACGGCCTGCCCGGCGGCCTTGAGCGCCTCGGCGGCATAGCCCACCAGGCCGACGAGATAATAAGTGATGGCCGCGACCGACAAACCCTCGACTGTCTCCTGCAGGCGCAGCTGCAGGCGCGCGCGCCGGTTCATGGATGCGAGCAGCTCCTGGTTCTGCATTTCGCGCGCAATGTCCACGCGCGTGCGCAGCAGATCGCTGGCGCGGGCCACGCGTTCGGACAACTCGGCCTGCCGCCGCGCAACGGATTCGCAGGTACTCATGGCGGGCGCCAGCCGACGCTGCATGAACTCGTCGATGGTCTGGATGCCCGTAATGCGCTGCTCGCGCAGTTCCGCGATGCGATGCCGCACCAAGCCGTAATAGGCCTGTGCCGCGCCGAAGCGATAGCTGCCTGCGGCAAGCTCCCGCTCCACCGCCGCGGCGAGCCGAGTAAGCCGGTCGAGCAGGCCGGGCTCCTCGGCCGCACCCTGCGTCACCATCTGCCCGGTAATATCGGCCAGGTCGCGCTCGGCTGCGGCGAGTTTCGCGCCGACTTCGCGCGCGAGCGGAAACGCGAGCAGGGCGAACATGCGATAGGTTTCGATCTCCAGCAGGCGCTGCAACACGCGGCCGGCGCGGCGTCTGCCCATGCCGTGGTCGAGCAGCAGGAAACGGGAAAAGCCGTCCCGATGAATGCGAAAATCGGTGAACGCTGCCGCACCGCCGTCGGCCACCTGCGCGCCCGCCAGCGTATTGCCGGAGAAATGCGCGGAAACCGATTCGATGGGCGCTTGCTCTTCGCCGCCAGGCATCAGCGCCACATGCGCGGCCACGATCAGACTGCCGGGCAAGGCGGCCAGCCATTGCGGTGGCAGCGCATTGGCTGCCGGCTGTGCGAACGGCTCGCCGCCGGCGCCGTCTTCGAATACCGTGTAGCTGCTGAACTCGCCATGGCGTTCCCAGCGCAGGCGGAATGCGCCGAAACCGGCAACGAAGTAGCGCGCTTCCGGCGGCGGCGGTTCGTGGCCGTAGCGCAGGCACAAGTCGCTCACATGCGCATGTTCGCCCTCGCGCTGCGCCGGCTCGGCAAGCATCGCCAGATACGATGCCCGCAGCGGCGCCTTGAGCTCCTGGTACGGGCGCGCATGAACCTCGTCGTTGAGGGCGATACGCGCGGGATGGGGCTGGGGCAAGGTCACGGCTTACACGCCACGAAATGCTTGTTGCATCCCGGTTGCTGGAATCGCGGCATGGATCGCCTTCTATTACCGCTCACGGTCATTGGCGGCGCATCGATAAACCCGATATTCCTTCGAATATTCATAATAGCGAGCCTGCATGCAGGCCCCCCGCTCCACTGACACGTTTCGCGGGGAATTCCAGCGCTGCCATTCAACCCGGGTGCGAATGCCGGCGACGGTCGTCCTATTGCAGTTGCTTCATGCGCTGATCGACGAAGGCGATCAGCTCCGGGCTGAGACCGCCCGCGGCCTTGGCGCGCCGGAACGCATCCAGCGCCGCTGCTTGGTCATTTTCGGCCTGCAACGATATCCCCATGCCCATCAACCATAGCGCGGTGTGCGGCGCTAGTCTGAGCGCCGCCTGGTAGCTGGCCACCGCTTCTTTATGGCGCCCCAGACGCTGCAACAGCGCCGCATCGAAGGCGTGGTATTCGGCATCATTCGCCGCGCCGCCGGCGTACCTGCGCAACAGCTCGTGCGCACCTTTCACATCCCCGCGAGCCACCTGTATGCGCGCCAGCAGTATCGCGTAGGCAGTTCGTTCCGGATGGAGGTTCAAGCCTTCTTGCAGGAATTGCTGCGCCTCTTCGATGCGCCGGTTCTCCAGCAACAGGCTGACCAGGGCTTGGCGCGCCGCGGCATGTCCGGGGTCCTGCCGCAGGGCCGCCATGTAGCCGTCAATCGCTTCGGCTACCCGACCCTGGTTGAGCAATTGGGTAGCCTCGCGAAAGTCGTGTTCCGCGCGCGCCGCCGGCGTCGACGTGTGGATCTGCTTGTCGATGCTCCCCGGGCTTTCTTCCGCCGGTGCCGCTGTGCCCTGTGCCATCATGCCGGGGCTGCGGTTTCCATGGTCCGCGTTCTTAGGTACCGGTGCAGCCGCTACGGCGCGCCTGGGCCTTGGCCTGGGTCTGGGGGGCGGCTTCTCCCTGAATGGTGTGGTGATCGCGGGGGCAAGCCTGAGCATGTCCACACCCGCCGCAGCCGTGTCCTTGTTCCCAGACTCGACCGGCGCGGGCGCCGCCGTAGCGCCAGGCGGGGTTTGCGGTGTGGCGGCCGGCGCTGGAAGCGGCGGGGCCAGAACTACCGCAGGCGCCGGTGCCGGCGGCGCGGCGGTGGCTTGACGCGCGGCGGCCAGTTGCATTTGCGCCCGTTGCAAATGCATGCGCATAGCCAGGTCGGTAACTACCGAGCGCGGCGCAATCTGGTAATAGACCCAGCCGGCCCAGCCGGCCGCGACGATCAAGCCGGCGCCGATCTCCCACATGATCCTCTGCCAGTCCTTGCGCGCAGCCTTCACCGGGCGTAATTGCTGCGTCAGCGTCTTGCCGCCGCCATCGCCGGCATGGCGCTTGTCCAGATCCTGCAGCATTTTGTTGATCAGACTCATTTGAGCACCAGCCAACCGATGCCGCTGCTGGCGAGCAAGCCGGCTGCGACGAACCAGGCCCAGTGGCGCGCGGGAAACGAACTGGCCGCCGGCGTATCGGCAATCGCGGCGCGCGCATGCCGCGCGCGCACTTGGCGCACGCCCTCGCCGAATGCGAGCATCAGGGTTTTGTGCGCGAGGATGTTCACCAGCCGCGGCACGCCACCGGTGGCGCGATGGATCGCCCGCACTGCGCCGCGGGCAAATACCGTGTCGCCGCGGTAGCCTGCGACGTCGAGGCGGTGCGCTAGATAATGCCCCAGTTCCTCGCGCGTGAGCCTGCCCAGGTAGTGCTGGAAGGTAATGCGCTGGCGCAGTTGCCGCACCGATTCATGCGCGAGCTTCTGGTCGAGTTCGGGCTGGCCGAACAGAATCACCTGCGCGAGCTTTCTTTTTTCCGTTTCGAGATTGGTCAGCAGACGCAAGGTTTCCAGCGTCTCCAGCGGCATCGCCTGGGTTTCGTCGAGGCATATCACCACGCGCTTGCGCTCGCGGGCGAAATCGAGCAGCGCGTGGTTCAGCGCCTTGTGCAGGCGGTGCTGATCCAGGTCGGCGTCCACCTCGATGCGCAACTCGTCGCATAGCGCGAACAGCAGCGTGCGCGGCTCCAGGTTGGGATTCGGAATGTAAGCGGTGACGTAGGTGTCGGCCAGGGTGGCGAGCAGCTTGCGGCACAGCAGCGTCTTGCCCGTGCCCACTTCGCCTGTGATCTTGATAAAACCCTCCCCGTTGGCCACCGCCACCAGAAGCGTGTTCAGCCCTTCCTGGCTGCTGGCGCAGGCGAAGAAAAAGCTGGTGTCCGGGGTGATGCCGAAGGGCGGCTCGCGCAGTCCGAAATGATTGAGGTATATCACTGTTTTTAGTCGGGCCGGTCCGCGCGCCGACCGTCGTCCATGTGCTGCAGGCGATAGCGGCTATCCTGTATGTCCCGCACCCAGTCCTTGTCGCTGTCGACGATGGTGGGCTTGATCAGAATCACCAGCTCGCGCTTGACGGTGTCGTCGGAAGTATTGCGGAACGCACCGCCGATCAGGGGCGCGTCGGCGAGGCCGGGAATGCCGCTGCGACCGTTGTTCAGTGTCACTTCCATCAAGCCGCCGAGAACGACAATGTTGCCGTCGGTGGTGCGCACCATCGTATCCGATTCGCTCACATTGATTGCTGCGACATCGACACTCTGCGCTCCGACTCCGGCGAGATTGAACCCTACCGTCTTGGAGCTCACGCTGGTCACCAGCGGATGAATATGCAGGGCAATGTTTCCCTCGTCGTCGATCTGAGGCGTCACGTCAAGTGAGACGCCGGAAAAGATATTGCTGATCTGCGGCGCAACGGTCGTCGGCGTACTCACTCCGCTGCTGACCACCCCGGGAACCACACTTATGCTCGTGACATAAGGCTGGTCGGTGCCGACTTTGAGCACCGCTTTCTGGTTGTTGAGCGTGGACACCCTGGGACTGGACAGCACCTGCACCGATCCCTGCGTCTGCAGAAACTGCAGCAAGGATGCAAAATCTTTCGTCTGCACCGCCAGACCGAATACCCCTCCTGCGACATTCGTGGCTCCGGCAACCGTGCCACCCAGCGTCGCCAGCCCCGCGCCGGCTCCCGGATTGGCGGCGAAATTGCTGCCGACGCCGGCAGTGCTGCCGGAGGTGCTGCCGCTCAGGGAGCCGGTGACACCAAGACTGTTGTTCGCCCCGCCCAGACCACTGGTGAAACCGCCGGCGATGCCGCTGGTGGGGAACGCCGCCCAGTTGATTCCGGCTTGATACGCATGGTTCAGGGTCACATCGATGATTTTCGCTTGGAGTATGACCTCCCTGTCCACCGATATCTGCATCGCCTTGAGCACCTTCGCGACGCTGCGCAGTTCCTGCGGCATCGCGCGCACCAGCACCACGCCGGACTGCGGGCTGATCATGATTTGTCGACCATGGCCGGTGCCTACAATGGTGCGGATCGCGTACTCGACTTCAGCCCAGAAATCGGTGGTCTCGACCGTGGACATGCGCGTCGCGTCGTTCTGAATCCCCGCGAGCGCCCCCGACGCGTTTGGCATCATCGAAGGCGGCTCCTGCGCTCCGGCGCCAGCGGCGGGCGCTGGGGCCACAGCACCCTGCACGATCGGTGTCGTAGACGTGTTATTGATGTTGGCGTTCGTCGTAGTCGCCGCGTTGGTCACGATTCCGCTGGTACCGGCAGTCACGCGCATATCGCTGCGACCCTGGCGGGCTCCGACCAGATAATTGACGTGAAACATGCGCGTTTGCAGGCCCGCAGGCTTGATATATATTCTGCTGCCGTCGATCTTGTACTCGTAGCCGTAGATCTCGCGTATCGCCTCGAGCGCCTCGGTCAGGCTGACGTCCTTCAGATTCACCGAAATGGTTCCGGACACATCCGGGCTAACCAGCATGCTGTAGCGCGTACCCGACACGATCGACAGGAACACCTCCCGCGCCGGTGCGTTGTTCACGTTCAGATCGAAGCGTGCCTCGATCGGCTTTCCCTGCGCCCGCGGCAGCGCCATGCGCAGCGGCGGCAGCAGCGCCTGGCTTACCGCATAGGGTTCTTTCGGTTTCGCGCGCTGCTCGCCTTTGTCCAGTTCGCCGATCATCTGCTTGTCTACATGCTGCGGGGTGCGCATGGGCTCCTGCGCGCAGCCAGCGACGATCAATGCGGTTACCAGCGCGCTTGCAATCTGCCCGGCGGTGCACAAAGTTCTCATGGACGTTTCACCACTTTCTCAGGTTCTCCTCCGACGCCGAACGCGGCAGAAGGCGTCTCCAGCGGAGGATACAACTTTAGCACTTCCCGCTTGCGACCGGTTTTCAGAGTGACTCCGGTCGCCATGACGTCGACCAGTGTCGACTTGCCGTACGACCCTCCCAAGGGCACGTACTGGCCGTTGATGATCGCACCCTTGCGCGTGCTCGAAAGCAGAATCGACTCCAGGCGCGGGCGCGCCGCGGTGCCTGTCGCACCCTTGTCCATACCTGCCGCCGCCGCAATCAAACCTAGCGGCGGCCGTGTCGGATCGGTCAGCGTCTGCGCATTGCTGCCGGCGGAGAGCGTCAGCGCCGCCGCAGTTGCAATTGCTTGCATCAGCATTAGACGGTCAGCCATGATTTCTCCGGGCTGAGCGTATAGATGGTCAGCTTGAGCACGGACTGCGGATACTGCGCCACCTTCAGCTCCAGCCCTTCCCAGAACACCCGCTGCGGCATGCGCTCCAGCGCGGCAACATAATCGAGCAGATCGAAATAACTGCCCTCTACGCTGATTTCGACGGTGTGGCGGAACACCTCGTGTGTGCCGGGTGCCTTCGCCCGCTCGTGCGCGGCGCCGGTCGGAGCCCGGTCCGACAGGGCGGTGCCGGGGAGGTTGCGCAGCGACAGCAGTTGCAATTTCGGGTTTTTCGCGACCATGTTCTGCAGCATGGCCGCCATTTTTTCCGGCGGCACGAACTGCTTTTGTTGATCCTCGAACTCCCGGTCGAGCTGCGCGATTTGTCCGCGCAGACTCTTGATCTTCGCGCGATTGAGCGCGTCTTGGTCCGGCACGGACGGCCGCACCAATGCCTGGATCTGAGCCTGGATCGCTTTCGTTTCGTCTTCCTGTTGCGCAATCTGGGTCGACAGTTGATTGCGCCGCGTCAACACGGGGTTCAGCAAAAAGACCTGCAGCAGGGTCACCAGCACGAGCGCAACCGCGCCGAAGAACAAGACCCGCTCGCGCAAGGCCATGGCGTCGATCCCGTCGGCGTATCGTTGCAGCAAATGCTTCATCGCGCACCACCGCGGCGAATTCCCTCCGAGCCGGGGGCAGCGCCAGCGGGAAGGCCAGGGCGGCTGGAAACGAGCCGGAACTCGGTGTAGACGTAGTTGGCGGGCGCGGCGCCGGGCCGGGACGCATCCGCCGGCAGCGCGCCATCGTGCTGCGTCATGCTGAGCGAATCGAAAGCGCGGCCTTGCAGTGCCCGTTCCCGGGACAGGCGTTGAATATACGAGGGCACCAGCTCCGGACGCAGTGCGCGTCCGCTGATCTCCATTTCTGCACCGCCCATGCCGATGCTAAAGCCAGTCAGCCACAGCCCGGCGAGGGACTCGCGCGCCAGGGCGCGCATGTATTCGGCATACCCTGGGCCGCTGCCGAAGACGCGCCCGCCCAGGTTCTGCATAGTCGCCTTGCGCGCATTAACCTGCGCCTGCAAAGCATTCACCTCCGCCGCAAGAGCGGGGTCCTCTTTTTTCGGCGCGTAGCGCGCGCTGGCCTGACTCAGCCGCGTCTTCGACTGATAATACTGCCGCGCCGTTTCCACCGACTGCCGATCGAGGTTCAGGGTCTGGATGCTGGCATAACCGTAAAACAGCGCGACGCCGACCAGCAGCAAGGCCAGGGCGTCCAGCATGTTCACCGCGGAAAACATCTTCTTCTGCTTGAGGAAAATCGGGTTGAACAGGTTGATCTGCTGGGTCATAGAGCCGTCGCCTCTACCCGCAGGGCTGCGCCCAGTACGTGGAACAGTTGCCATTGCTGCTCGACGCCGAGCCCAGCACCGACAAATTCCAGGGCGTCGCTCAGATCGATCTGCCGCAGCGGCAGATACAACTGCGATCGCAGAAACTCCAGCAGTCCGATGTCTTCCGGCATCGGTCCGAGCAGCAGTTCCGACAGCGTGATGTTCTGGTACTGGCGCTCGAAATGATCGAGCGAACGCTGCAATTCAACGGCAATACGCTCGAAGTACCCCTGGCGCTGGATTTCCGAGGCGCTGACGAGTTGCGACCAGGCGATGTCGAGTCTGCGCGCGAGATACAGTTCCCCCTCGAAGGAGAGCGTGAACACGCCGCCTGAACCATCGAAAGTCAGCATGCCTATGCCGCGGTTGGCAGTTTCGTAGAGCTGGGCGATGTTGCGCTGGGCGGTTTCCACAACATCGATTACCTGCAGCGCGATGTCGGCCTGCTCGAACTGGGCGACCTGCCCCCGCACGATTTCGTTCTTCGCCACTACGGCGTACATGTAGTGGCTCTTCCCCGGCAGATCCTTGTCCACCGGAATGTCGAGAACGTCCAAGGTGGCATCGTCGATGTGATAGTCGAGCAGATCCTTGACGCGCCAGCGGATCGCCGCCTTCAGTTCCTCGCGCGGCACATTGGGCGCGTCCACCATCAGAAACTGGTATTCCGCCGGGCGCAACAGCGTCGCGCAGCGATAGCGGTCGAGTTCGTGCTCCTTGGCCGCTTGCTGCAAGTCTGCGCCGTCGCGCTCATCCCGTTTGACGATACCCCAATGGTCGACCCTGGGCTTGCCCAAGGTCGGGCGATCGACATGGGCCAGGCGTATGGCATCCGTATCGGCACTCACGATCATCCAGCCCGGTTGCGTCTTTTTCTTGGAAAACCATGCCATCGGCGTTACTCGTGAAACGAGTTACTTGAAGTTATATCAATAAATCATTGTTGTCAATGATTTTTCTTTGCTGCGACATGCAGTCCCCAAGGAATCTCGCAGCCTGTTTTGGCAGCCCGAATCACGGTCCGGAATGCACTATTGCAACGCTCACTTTACTGTGGACACCCTGCGCCGCCCTTGCCGCTGTCAAGGCGTGTTCGCGATCACCAAACGCTTGCGCTCGATGTAGCCCGGCGTCGCCGCCAGCGCAGCATCCGGGCACACAGCGGAATTGCATGCAACCGCGGCGATGCTGTAGACGGTAATATGGAGCGGCGACAACGGGGGCGGTGGACTGGGGTTGATCGTTTCACCCTCATTGAATACCTGCGAAGTGCAATTCACGGTCACCGAAAAGCCGGTTGCTGCGCGCAGATCCAGCGTACCCGAGGCGCCGCTGCAGTTGCCGGACTGCAGCGCCTGGTAAAGCCCCCACTCGTTTCCGGCGCGCGCTACCTGCAAGGCGCGGGCTGACAGAATGTCCTGGGTCGAAGTGGCTTGCTGGGTTGTCCCCAGTCTTACCAATCCGGCCGCAAGCACCGCCATGATCACCAGGATCACCAGCGCCACGATCGCGCCGAAGCCGCGTTGCGCGGCATTCATGGCACGTTGTCCACATGCGCCCCGTACACGAGCGCGACATTCTCGCCCTGCTCGGCGATTTTCAGATTCATCCAGACGAAACCGCTCTGCTGCGTCGCGCCCTGCGTGGGTGAGTAGACAAAGGAACAACTTGCCACCTCGCTCGCCGCTATGGGGGTGGTGCCGACCGGAACGGGGCACGCCGCCGGCGTTGCAGCGTTGTACCCGTAGTTCGCGAACCGATACAGCGTCCCGGTGCCGGTGCCGTTGGCATCGACGCCGGCGCCGGCGCAGACATAGAACACCGCATTCTGGGTGTTGGGCACCAGCACAAAGCGCCCGCCGTTGTAGCCGCTGGGGAACTGGGTCGCCGCTTGCAGCGTAATCCGGCTATAGCCGAGGCTGGGGTCGGGCGGCGGACCGACCGACTGGATCGCCGCCCGGTTCGTGCCCGCGTAAACGTCATTGGTATTCTGATTGTCGATCACCAGCCAATCCCCTGCCGCCGGGGTGGAGGACAATGGCGACAGCACGTCCAGCGCGCTTACGGCGGCGGTCCCGTCGAACCACGCGCTGGGTGTCGCCGGGTTCGCGCTGTCCCAGACCGTATCCGGTCCCATACGGTAGCGCCCTCCGTCAGACGTCGGCACCAGCTCGAAGCACTGCGGATTGGGCGAGCGGATCGAGTTGGGCACCGCGAGGCGGATGTCCCGCGTCATCCGGCGCAATGCGGTATCCGCCACGTCGGTCAGGCGGGCGCGGCGGCCCACGGCCACGTAGCTGTCCACCGCGGGCTTGAAAAAAACCACGATGGTGCCTGCGATAATGCCGGTGACGACCATTACCACGATCAACTCGATCAGGGTAAATCCGCGCTGCCGTTTGGCTAACATGGCGGCCCCGCGTAACAGGTGCGCCAGCCGGTGAGCGAGTAGCTTTTGCCGTCATGTGTAACGTGCACCGTCACCACAACCTGGGAGGCCGCCGCCACTCCGCTCAACAGCAGCGGCGACGCCAGCGGGGGATTTGCTACGGTCACGCTTTCATCATAGCCGCTCAAAACCGTCGTGCCGTCGATATCGCAAATGTTCACCGAACTATAGCCGTTGTAGTCGCGCACGTCGTTGAAGGTATTGCGCGCGCAGCCCGCAGGTGCGGCGTTGGCTGCTGCCGCGAAAGGCTTGAGCAGAATCTCTTCCATCATTTCGTCTGCGATCGCGGACATTTGTTTGACCACCATCGGGTCGGCGCTGTGCCGCACCGTGGTGGTGTAGGCCAACAGCACGCCCGCCAGGGCGATGCCTATGATGACAATCGACACGATCAGGTCGATCAGTGTCATGCCCGACTCCCGTCTACTCGACATAGCCGGTGGCTCCCACGATGGTAATGGGCTTCCCCTGCCCGGTGACGGCGATGGTCCCTGAGTAGAGCGTCGCGCCTGCGCCGTCGCTGGTGATGGTGCCGGCGGGCTGGAAATACAGCCCCCCCGGGGGATAGCCGCTCGCCGTCACCGATCCGTCCCTGCTCTGATAAGGCGTGCCGTCGGGACTGGGCAAGGCCGTACCGCAGGTGGTCGCCGGGTTCGCCGTCGCGATCTTGAGCGTGACCGTGGTCGCGGTGAGCGTCGCGCACACCAAGCGCCGGTGGCTGACCGCGGATTTCTGCGCATAGCGCAATGCGCTCACCACGTCGGCTTGAAACACGGCGCCGGCCAAGGCCTGGTTGTTCATCATGCGCGGCAACGCTATGGCAGACAATATGCCGAGAACGACCATGACCACAATCAGTTCGATCAGCGTAAAGCCCCCGTGTTTGGCCATCAGAACAACTCGCGCACGTGGATGGTCTTCGAGGTCTCCGGCGAATACACGCCAAAGCATGCGGTCGCGGAAGGGTCGGCGGAATACGTTGTCGAAGCCGCGCAGCTTCCGTTCTGCCCGCGCAGCCACGCCAGGCTCGAAGCCGGTGCGGTCATCAACGGATGATTCGGGAGACAGGAGTTATCCTGCGTTGTCGTTCCGAGGTTGAGCGCCACATCGACGCAACCCGTGCTGCCTGCCGGGGAAGGCGCGGACAGCGTCAGGGTTCCCTTGCCGCCCGAGAGTGTTCCCAGCCCGCTGGCACTGGTGGTCCACGCCCCGGTCGGGGCACCCGTACTGTCGCGGTAAGTCGACAAGGCAACCGATGTCGCCGGGATCGTGGTGGCCGCGTCCGTTGAACTCAACACCCAGGATTTTCCGCTCCAATACTGCGCTTGTACGCTTAAACCAAGGCTGGATTCTTCGGATCCATACTTATTGAACAGCCGCAGCCGGCCGTTGGCGACACCAACGCCACCTTCCACCGAGTTGGCAGGAACCGCCAGCAGCGATGTCACGCCATCCGTATCCTGCGCCCGAATATAGATGTTGGTCGGAGACGTAACATTGGAAAGCGCATAATTTGACGCGCTCGTAGTGGCGACGCCCGCGGAAAACGCAGCAGCCAAGACGCCAGGGTTATTGAGCGTACCGGCGCCCGGATTCTGGTTTGGCGCTCCGGCTGCACCGACCGCATTCCAGGCGGACAGGGTCACGGCCTTGGAAAAACCCAGCGCGCCGTCGTAGTTCCGGGTTGTGGCGTTGCCCGCGTTCTGCGCGACGATCTGCAAGCCGAATGGCTCACCGGAATAGACGAAACCATTGTAGGCAAGGGGACAGGTCAAGCCGGGCGGACAGAGCATGGGGAGACCCGACAGGGATGGGACGTAGGTATTGAAATGGTCAGGAATGAAGCGTCCGACGGCACCGGTTGTGCCGGTGCTGCCGGTAGCCGTGAGACCCGAACCGAGATAACTGCCGCTGGTTAACGTGGCACTCAGGTCTATGGTTCCAACTTCACTCCAGTTAAGGTTGGTACCGGTGGCGGAACCACCGGTGAAAGCGCCGACGTTGCCGGAGAAACTGCCATTCACTGCACCGACTCCGCTAGGCTGGTACTTGGAGAAAGACAGCGTTACCCCTTCCGGCCCCGGCGCGGCTTCTTTCCCGAAATTCGGTGTGACCGTTCCCAAACCGTTGTAAGCGGTCACGGTGGCGGAGAAGTTGTTCCCTGCCTTGATCAGCCCGGGGGTAATGCTCGAAAAACCGAAATGATGCGGCGCGACCACGAAGGCATTGCTGCTGCCGTTCAGCGTAATCGGCGTGCCGCCGCTGAACGGCGTGGCGGTCATGCTGGCGTTGAACGTGACCTGGCCGACATCGTCATAGCGCAGGGTGACAGGTGCCGAGCCGTTGGCATCGAAGTTGAAGCTGACCGACCCGCCACTGCTGGGAATCGGGGTCGCATTGACGGTAGCGAGGTTGCCAGGCTGGCAGGTCGCCGGGTTGTTGCACGTATACGTCATGTCCACCCCGGCTGTCTGGCTGATGATTGCCGGCGTGCAGACCGCCGGGTTGGTGGTGGAGGCCTGCACAGCGCGCAGATAGAGCGTTGGTGTGGCGATACCCGAAACCTGGGCGGGGATGGTGTAGGTGTTGCCGGTCGTAGTGTTGGAGAAAATGAATCCAGCCGTGGCCGCCGTGAACGTGCACGATGGCGAGCCGAAATTGCAGGTGGTCGCGTTGATCGGCGCGGGCGCGGGCGAACTTATGCCGAACACCACGCTGCCCGCCGTGGCGACCTGCACATTCTTGGTCACCGTACTGCTGCCGCTCGGGATCACGAATCCCGCGCCTGCCGCACCACCGGTGGTGCCGTCCCAGTTCACCGTGGGCGCGCCTGTCGCGCTCAGCGTGCCCGTGACCCCGCCGGTATAGGGCGTGTTGCAGGCGGTATCGGCGCACGCCCTGACCGTCAGCGTGCTGGCCGCACAAGTCAGTCCGGTGCCGCTGGGATGCTGGATTTCAAGGTGATCCAGCCCGCCGCCGGGCGGAATGACCGATGCGGCACAGATGCTCAGGTTATCGACCTCATGATAGTTGGTGGAGCCGCCGGTGGATCCGGTATAAGTAAACTGCAATCTAGGTGGCAGGGGCGCCTGCGTGCCTGCCGTAATCGCTGACTTCAAGTCATAGGAGAACAGCGGCGCATAGGCTGTACCTGTGCCGGTCTTGTCCTGATCCACCCTGACCATCACTTTGGTCGGGTCGGTGATCGAATCGAGAGTGATGCGGTAACGATAAGGCGAGACACTGTTGCCGCTGGACACGCCGTTGGCGCCCAGTGCCGGGGTCCCCGTCAAATAGGCGTAATTGCTGGCGCTAGGCGATGTGGCGCCGCTGCCGGAACCGCGGATCGCGACCGCATTGGGCAGCGACCCGGGGCCGCCGTTGCGGCACTCCGTCGGATTCGAATAGTTGCCGTAATCGTCGATGCCCACGCCGATCCAGCCGCCGGAAAAGCCGTTGATAGTGCAGTTGTTAAATGCATCGTTGCGATTGGCATAACCCAGCGAACCGCCGAAGCCGCCGGTGGTCGGCGGATCGTTGGCGCCGAACGAGGGCGTGTCGGGGTCGGAGAAGGTGATCGCGATACCGTCGGCGCCACTGCCGCCATAGGCCCAGTAATCGAACTCGGCGATCACCAGATTATTGCCGAAGGGAAACAGATTCTTGTTGGTGACGCGGGTCGCTTCGCTGCCGGCAATATCGGTGATGCGCAGGCGGTTGCCGACGATCTCCGGGGTAAAGGAGCCTGAAACCACGCCCACGTTCCAGTTGGCTGGGTCCGGTGGCGAATTATTCGGGGCGTTGAAGTTGTCGGTAACGCAGGTCAGCGGCGGGTAAACGTCATAGACCTGTCCGGTGAAAGTCCCGCTCAATGTCGGCGCTACCGAACCCGGGCCGGTCTGGTTTAGGCCGAGCGTGCCGTAACCGCTGCCGGTATTGGCGGTGACCGTCCAGGTCGTGCCGCCACCGGCCACCGAGGTGATCACCGCGCCGCTCACGCCGCCGCTCGGCGCCAGCGCGAACGCGCTTGCATCCACGCCGCTTACGCTCTGGCTGAACGTGACCGTCCAGGAAACGCTGGTTGCAGGCGTGGTCGGGTTGGGGCTGGCGAGGTTGATCGATACCACCGTCGGACCGGCTGGCAGGCTGTAGTCGATGGTGATCGGCATGTAGTCAACGTATGCGGTATCCGTTGTGTTATACGGCCCGCGCACCGCCGCGAATGCAGCGCCAAAAGTCAGGCTGTTGACGTCGGCAGGAGTCCATGTGTTGCCCCACATGTTTGTGGCACTTCCATATATCACCTGACTATTAGTGCCGGTAAAGCGCGTCTGCGTGGCCAAATCCCTGGCTGCGGGAGGACCGGTCTGAACGACGTTCGCCTTGACCAGCACCATCGACTGGTCGCTCATTGTCTTGGCCGAGTAGTCCCACACCCCCACCGTGATGCCCTTGATCGTGGCCCCCGCTGGGATGTTGAACCCGTAGCCGGTACATTTCAGATAATTGGTAATCTGCCCGTTGATGCCTGTCGCCTGCGCATAGACATTATCCTGTACACCGACGTTGGTGAGTCCAGTCCAGGGCTGGGTACCGATGGTGGTGTCATTGACGCAGAGCGTCGGGCTTTTGGTTGCCGTAACTGCTGTGCTGCCATTTACCGTATAGACCCCGCCCGTAACCGGAACGCCAGTCAGCGCATTTCCGGCACGATCGGTGATGCCGGCGGCGCTGCTCAGGTTCAATCCCAGAGTGCCGCTGCCGCTTCCGGTGCTTGCCGTGACCGTCCATGTCGTGCCGCTGCCGATGACTGAAGTAACAGTAGCGCCGCTCAGCCCGCCTCCCGGCACCGGCGTGAAATTGCTGGCGGAGACACCGACGACGTTCTCGCTGAACGTGACCGTCCAGGAAACACTCGTAGCGCTGGTGGGGTTCGCGTCTGCCGGAACGATTGAGGTGGCGCTGGGCGCGGTGTTGTCGACGATCACGCTAGCAGTCAGCACCAGCGTATTGCTTGCGCTGTTGTTACAGGCGTTGTCGCTGTATGCGATGAAGCTGGCGCTATAGGTACCTGCTGCCGCCGGGGCAGTGATGGGAAATGAAAGAGTGGCCGTCGAGTTGTTATTATTGAAGTTCGTGGTATTGTCGCAGGTAAACGGCCCGGCGCCGATTTGCCAACTGGTGCTCCGCCAGTTGGTGCCACCTAAAGTCGATCCATTTACATCCGCTGTAATGGTTCCGCCGCCCGTGACGTAGACGACGGATGCCGGTCCCTGTGCGGGGGATGCAACGCTCAGCGTGGCACTATTCAGTTGCAGCGCCGCGTAGGATTGACCGGAGAATGCTAAGCCGACCAGCAACAGGCCTGCAGCGCAAATCAATCTGATGCGGAGAACGGGGACAAACCACGCTTTTCCAAAACTAGCCATCAAGACAACTCACAATTGAAAACTGAGACAGGGGCCAAAACATTGTCGCCGGCAAATGGGCCGGTCAGCGTGCTCCAGGGTTGCGTGCCGATGCTCGCGTCATTGATGCACGTCGTTGGACTTGCGCTGACCGTCACCGCCAACGCCGCCGCGCTCATGCCAGGCAACAACAGCCCGACCAGACCGGCGAACGCAGTCTTGATGACGGCGGCCCGGAAAAACAGGGCTTTGCGCAGCTTCACCG
>DATKUQ010000189.1:0-7067 GCA_035530495.1 Burkholderiales bacterium | reverse complement strand
CCCAGTCCCTTTCCAAAAGCACGGCCCAAGTGTAACGTTGTTGGTAGGCTCGTTTGGGAGGGGCAAGTATGGGCCGAGTCCGAAACAGTCGGTACCCGATCGCAGTTGCGCTACTCGCCAGTTTGTTGCCTGGCATTACTTCTGCTGATTCCCCGGCCCTACGCTCTGCCGCGACGGCTGTGACACAGCCTGATCGTGTAACCCGAGCGGTGCCTTCGAAGGCGTGAGCGGCGCCTGGGCAGCACCCGCGTCCCGCCGCAGGCCCGCGCTCCCGGAGCAGACTCTGGGAGCGCTCACGCCTGCTACAAATCGTCCGAAAACGCCACTGACAGATGCTCGGCAAGCCGAGTCGCCAGCGCCATCACTGTCATTGAAGGGTTGACCGACAACGTGCGGGGCAGCAGCGAGGCGTCCCCGACGAACAGGCCCTTCACTTCGTGCGACTCGCAGTTCCGGTCGACGACGGACCGCGCCGGATCGTCGCCCATCCGACAGCCACCCTGTGTGTGAGTCGAAATCAGTCCGGTCGCGCAGACACGCTCGGCGCCCGAGGTCAGGAGCACGTCTCGGCTAAAGCGATAGGCGGCCTCCAACCGCTCGAGCTCTGGCGGCTGGAAATCGACCTCGATCCTTTCCGTGCCCCCGGCGTCGACAGCGATCGACGCGTTGTTGTCGTCGGTGACCATGGCTAAAAGACCATTCCAGCGCCGGTATGCGCGTGCAGCCTCTACGAGGCGCGGGCCCCAGAGTGGCCCCTTCTCATCGCGAATCGTCGTCGCAAACCCGATCGGATCCATGATGGTCGAAGCCTCGATGACGAAGCCGCCGTCCTCGTCGCGCTGGAACTTCATGCAATGCGAGCTGATCGGATATACCCGGTGCGCGTCCTGCGGTTCGTCGAACAGACCGTAGACGAGGCGTGACGGGTGCAGACCGAGATGCCGACCGATCGCCGGATTGCGCAAGCCCGAGCGAATCAGCAGCGTCGGCGTGTTGAGTGCGCCGGCCGCAACCACAACAAAACGCGCGCCCACGCGATGCCGCTCGCCGGCGGCATCCACATATTCGACGCCGACCGCTTGCGGCCCGCCCGACGAGTCCTCGACCAACACCCGTTCGACACGCGCGTTTGTGCGCAAGTCGAGTCCGCCACGCCCGCTACGCGCAAGGGCTTTGGCGATGTAGGTGTTCATCGTCGATTTGCCCGCGTCCGAGGGGCACCCCTGCAAACAGGACCCGTATTTCTCACACTTGGCGTCGGTGTACGAGTGTACGGGCTCGAGGTCCGCACCGAGCGCGCGAAAGCCCGGTTGCACCGTAAGAATGCACTTGTCCCAGTCGCTTCGTTCGCGTACCCCGAGCAAGCTCTCCACGCGGGTGTAATACGAATCGAGATCGGTTACCGTGAACGGCTCCCCCTCATTGTTGGTCAGGCCCGTCGCCGAATGCCACTTCGCCACATCGCCTGCGTGTGCGCGCAACGCGACCTTGGTGTTGATCGTGGTCGTGCCGCCAACGCATCGACCGGCGAGAAACGCGACCACGTCGCCGCCCGGCAGCGGTGCGAATCGGGTCGGCCAGAACATCTCGCGCGTCGCCTTCGCCTCCCAGCGTTTGAAATTCGCGGACGTGAGGTGAGGCCCGACCTCGAACAGCAGAACATTGATGTCGCACTGTGCGAGTTCACCCGCGATGACGCCCCCGCCGGCGCCCGATCCGATCACTATGACGTCGAAATCGTTCTTCATTGGATCCCCAGGTATGACCAGTCGCGCTCGAGGTCAACGGCTCGCGGCGGTTGAAAATCGATTTCCGCCCATGCGCCAGGCCCCGCAAAGCCCGGCGCCACGAAGTCGCTGTAGTACGCCTCAATCGCAAGCGCGCGCACCAGAGCGAACTCCGGCGTGCGATCCTGCTGGGCCAGCACACCGGCCGTGATCGCAGCCGCGATCGCGTCGATCGCATGAAGTGCTGCTTCGCGCTGCTGTGGCGGCATGCCCGCCAGCATGGCGTCGATGTAGGCGACGGGGCCCACACGCGCGGATCCGGGGACGATAGCCTCGCACGCGGCTCCGGCCCCCTCGGCTCGTCGCTCATCCAGAATTCTCAGCACCATGTTCTCACTCCTATCCAAGCCCGGGCCAATAGCATAGGCCGCTCACTTGCGGCCGAATATCGCGAAGATTCGCGATGGGACAAGTCGCAAGCATGCTCATCGGGGCGGGGTGTGGTCGCCGTACGTTGACGAACCCGGAGCTACAGCGCCGCTGCAGGCGCGCCACTGTCGCACGCGCGATGCCGCAGATTCGCAGGCATACGGCGCGCGGAAAAGCGCCTGAATCG
The DNA here is from genome assembly GCA_035530495.1 of Burkholderiales bacterium. Taxonomy (GTDB): domain Bacteria; phylum Pseudomonadota; class Gammaproteobacteria; order Burkholderiales; family SG8-39; genus 2-12-FULL-64-23. Next base: position 4,724 of record DATKUQ010000189.1, on the reverse strand, counting down.
TCAGGCGTTCATTATTCGTCCGAGGAGGACGTTCAATCGCGCGGTGGAGCGTGCCCCGAGCTTTGCGCGAATACTGCGCAGCTGATGATCGACTGTCGAAAAGGACCTTCCCAGCTTGCGGGCGACTTCCTTGTAACTCAACCCTTCGGCGACCAGCTTCGCAACGCCGCGCTCCGCGGGCGTCAGGCATTGAAGGCCGTCGGGCGTCTCGTCGGTAGCGCCCGTTGACCGGGGTATTAATCGAGACGCGCCTATAGGTACTCGCACCGGCGCCGATAACACTGGACGCGACTCGAATTCCACATTCAGCGACTCGCTTCGATAATCCGTCGGGGTGATCCCGTTCTGCGCTTTGAACATACTTGCGAAGTGCGAGGGGGTGCAAAAGCCGCACCGCAATGCAATTTCAGTGACGGTCAGCGCGCGCAACGTTGGGTCTGCAAGACATGCTTTGGCCTGGGCCAATCGTTGGCGCCAAATCAATTTGGCGACACTGCAACCATACACCTCGAAGATACGGTTGAGGTGCCGAACCGAGACGGCGAGATAGCGCGCCACGTCATCGGCATGTAAGTCTGGATCGCACAGGTGCTCAGCGACGAAGGCCTCGACACGAAACATGCGAACCGCATCGGACTCATTGCGCTGACTTGCGTCACCGCCAAGACCCATAAGTGCCTGGATTAGCGTCTGAATGCGCCCGGCAACCGCTGGCGCGTATTCCGCGACGGGCTGCTCGACAAAATCCGTCATCGTCTGCTGAAGCATGCCGCTCAAACGACGGCCCGTTAGCATGCCACCGTCAATCTTAATGGGTGTTGCGGGTCGCTTTAACTGTGCATCGCCGAGAAGCCGGCCCGCATCGATATCGACCAGAATCTGTCGCATGTCCCGCGTGAAGCCATTCAGGTACGGAACGGTAGTCGTATAGATGATCAGGTCGCCCTCGCGGAGGGGAACGCATCGACCCGCCTGGTAGAAGAACGCCTCGCCGCTCAGGAGGGCGCAGGCAAAGATGGAGTCCTTCGGGTGACGTCGCAGCAGCGGCGCCGTTCTTTCGACCACATGTTCGTTGCCGGCGATATCCGCCAAGCGGAGCGAACCCAGGTCGAAATTCCGTTCACGCGCGTTTAGGCCGCTTCTTGCGAATGACGAGCACCGCAGGCCGATCAGTTCCGACGTGTTATGGCTCTCCCAGTACTTCAGCCGCTGGGCTGACGGCACCGCGTCGGTGGAAGCCTCGGCCAAGGGAACGAGTTTCTGGTCCATAGCGCTTCGATCAGCAGCGGCAGTTTGCTGCACTGCAAGATCATGCCGCTCAATGTGCTGAAGACCCGGTTGGTACTGCACCGTGTTCCGTCGCATTGCTGCCTCCTCATCAGGTAGCACCATCTAGCCCTTACTGCTGGCAGCAGTGAGCTTTTTCGCGACAGCTTAACAGGTTCCCGAATCTGAGACCAGCCAGACCCGATCGCCATACTGTTCGGTCATTTTGTCCCTGCCATGCCCGATTTGATTGGATTGACCGGCTCCGCGATGCCGTCGCGGGTCGATCGGCCGCCGATTTCGGCCCAAACGCGTTGCTGGCGTGTCGATTGCACCGGTTGCGAGCGTTGCTGGGCGCAGCCGAGGCTGCCGTGGACGGTGTCCGGCAGGGCTGAGTACTGGATGAGTTGGTGCAAGCTGCGGCCGAGCCGCTGCAATGGGGCGCTATGCCGTCTGCGCGAATTATGAGCTTCTAGTGAATGTCGAATCCAGGACAGCAACTCGTCCGGCAGACGAAAGCGTCCGCGCCTGCTGCCACCTAGAGTGCAGTGTCATTAACCGGAGACGACTTTGATGCAGAACCTTACGCCGAAACCGTGGCGTGACATCCAGGCGAAGGCCGCAAATCGGTTGCCCACCTCCGCGTCACCGTTATGAGAGCGCTGCGGTGGCATGGACCGCGTGATCTGCGGTTGGAGGATATCGTCGAAGCGCCGCTGCGAGACGGCGAGCTTCGCATTGGCGTGGCCTACTGCGGTATCTGCGGCAGTGACCTGCACGAGTACTGCGACGGGCCACATGCGATCCCTGTGGAGGCACCGCATCCGATCTCCGGTCGAAGTGCGCCGCTAACGCTAGGCCACGAGTTCTCCGGTACGGTGCTGGAGTCTGCAGTCTCCGGAGTGCGCGAGGGCACGCGGGTGGCAATCGAACCCGAGTACCGGTGCGGGCAATGCGAGTACTGCCGTAGCGGCCGCTACAATTTGTGCCGCTCGATGGGGTTTGTCGGATTGATGGGCGACGGCGGCATGGGTGAATCGGCGGTGGTGCCGGGTTATACAGCGCACCCGCTTCCTGATGCGGTGTCGTTCGAGCAGGCAGCCGTTTTTGAGCCCGCGGCAGTGGCTTTGCACGCGATTCGCCAAAGCTCGTTGCGCCCGGGCGATTTCTGCGCGGTCATCGGCCTCGGCCCGATTGGGCTGCTCCTCGTGGCGCTGCTGCGCCGCTGCGGGGCCGGGCGCATTGTCGCCGTCGATGTTGTCGGAGAGCGACTCGAGCGCGCGGGCGCACTGGGTGCCGACGCCCTGGTGAACGCCAGTCTGGAACCCGCCGGCCCGGCCATCGCACGCTTGTCCGGCGGTAGCGGCGTCGGCATCGCGTTCGAAGCGGCTGGATCGAGCGCGACGCTGCAAGACTGCCTGCTTGCGCTGCGTAAGGGCGGGGAAGCTGTGTTTGTCGGCCTTACTGGTGAAGCCCGCTTTGACGCCTTCGACTTTGTGAATCGTGAACTGCGCCTGACGAGCAGCGTTGGCTACCGCCATGTCTACAGTTCGATCATTGACTGGACCGCCCGCGGCATCTTTGATCCATCGACCATCCTGACCCGGACAGTCGGGCTGGAAGATGCGCTTGAGGACGGCTTCAAGGCGCTTCTTACCGATCGCAGCCAGGTCAAAGTACTGATCGACCCACGGCGGTCGCTGGAGCCAGCATGACATATCGAGATGCCCTCTTCGAGGGCGCTAGCGTCATCGTGCTTGGCGGCACGTCGGGCATCGGCGCAGCCACAGCGCTCGCGTTTGCTGCGCTTGGCGCAGATGTGATCGCAGCCGGGCTTGGCGCGGATGGCAGTGATGCGCCGCGTCACGCACGCGTGCAGGTATTGGAGCTCGATGTAACGGATTCCACCGCGCTCGAGCGCGCCCTGACCGGACCGCACTCGCTAAACGTGCTGGTCAATTGCGCCGGCATTAGCCGCGACCGCGAAGAATACCAGATGGACGTCTTCGAGCATGTGCTGGATGTCAATCTCACGAGCATGATGCGCGCGTGCAACGCGGCGATTCCGCGCCTGATTCACGCACGCGGGTGCGTTGTCAATGTCGCTTCGATGTTCAGTACCTTTGGCAGTGCAGATCGACCGGCGTATGCCGCGAGCAAGGGCGGGGTCGTGCAACTCACGCGATCACTCGCGCAGGCATACGCGCCAGCCAAGGTGCGCGTGAATGCGGTCGCGCCGGGCTGGATCACCACGCCGCTGTCCGCCGGCTTGCGCGCCGACGAGGCCGCTAGCCGCAAAATCCTTGACCGTACCCCCCTCGCCGAGTGGGGGCGCCCTGCGGACATCGCCGACGCCATCGTATTTCTGTCTTCGCCAGCCGCCCGCTACATCACGGGTGCCACCCTGCCCGTGGATGGAGGTTATCTGACGATGTGAGAAGCGCCTATCCAGGCAACCGAATCGCACTTATTTACAAGGAGACAACCATGAGCGAACCATCACTCCGCCGCCGTCAGTTACTCAAAGGAGCCGCTGCCGGCGCGGCCGCATCGCAAATGATGCGGACGGCATATGCGGCTCTGTCACGCCCGTCGAACAACTCTTGTCACCTGCGGGCGATTGTTCAGTTGACTTAAGAGGCACCGGCTCACGGCAGCAATGAAGCGGTCTCAAAAAACGAAGGAGGAAAGCATGAACAACCAAAGCGGCAAATCGAAGTTGCAGTCAGTCACCCGCCGCACGGCGCTGAAGGCAGCGGGCGCGACGGCAATGACCATCGCAATGCCGGGCATCGTGCGCGCGGCGAGTGCGGATACCATCAAGATCGGCTACATCAGCCCGCTGACCGGGCCTTACGCTCTGTTTGGCGAAACCGATAAGTATACGGTCGATCTGATCAAGAAGATGATCGGCAAAGGCATCCAGAACAACGGCAAGACCTACAACGTCGAAATTTTCGTGCGGGATGCGCAGTCGAACTCCGATAAGGCCGCCGAGCTGGCCGGCGACTTGATCCTCAACGAGAACATCCATTTGATGATCCCGGCGTCGACCACGCCGGTCATCAATCCGGTCGCCGATCAATGCGAGCTCTATCATGTGCCCAGTATCTCTGCCACCGAGCCCTGGCAGGCCTTCGTGATGCCGCGCGGCGGCGCCAAAAAGCCGTTCCAATGGACGTACCACTTCTTCTGGGGCCTCGAGGACGTGCTCGCCACCTACGTTGCGATGTGGAAGTCGGTAGACACCAACAAGAAGGTCGGCATGCTTTTCCCGCGCAATGCGGACGGGGAGGCGTGGGGCAACAATACCTACGGCCTGCCGCCGTCGCTGAAGAACGCGGGCTTTCAGGCCATCGCGCCGAGCATGTTTCAGCCGCACACCAACGACTTCTCCGCTCAGATAGAGGAATTCAAGCGGAACAATTGCGACATCGTCGGCGGCATTTCCTATCCCG
>DATKUQ010000188.1:0-2372 GCA_035530495.1 Burkholderiales bacterium | reverse complement strand
CCAATTCCAGCTGCTGCGCATCCACGACGTTGGGAAGCACGCGGCTGATCGAGGCCTCGATGTCGATCGCGGGGTAGTGACCCTGATCGGCGAGCGCGCGCGACAGCACGATATGGCCGTCGAGAATGGCGCGCACGCTGTCGGCAATCGGATCCTGCAGGTCGTCGCCTTCGACCAGCACGGTGTAGAACGCGGTGATCGAGCCGCCACCCTCGCCGCCGTTGCCGGCGCGCTCCACCAATTGCGGCAGCTTCGCGAACACCGAGGGCGGATAGCCCTTGGTCACGGGAGGTTCGCCGATCGCCAGCGCGATCTCGCGCTGCGCCATGGCAAAGCGCGTGAGCGAATCCATGATCAGCAGCACATGCTTGCCCTGGTCGCGGAAATTCTCGGCAATCGCGGTGGCATAAGCGGCGCCCTGCAGACGCATCAGCGGGTTGGTGTCGGCGGGCGCGGCGACCACCACCGAGCGCGCCAGCCCCTCAGGCCCGAGGATGTCCTCGATGAATTCCTTCACTTCGCGGCCGCGTTCGCCGATGAGTCCCACCACGATGACATCGGCGCTGGTATAGCGCGCCATCATGCCGAGCAGCACGCTCTTGCCCACGCCGCTGCCGGCGAACAGGCCCATGCGCTGCCCCCGGCCCACGGTGAGCAGGGCGTTGATCGCACGCACGCCGACGTCGAGCGCCTGGTTAATCGGCAGGCGTTCGAGCGGATTGAACGGGCGGTTTTGCAACGGTGTTCCATGCGCCGCGAGCAGGGGTCCGAGGCGGTCCAGCGGGCGCCCGGCGCCGTCGAGCACGCGCCCGAGGAGGGCGTCGCCGACCGGAAATTGCTTGGCGCGATCCGAACCGCGGCGCCGCGGGCGGATGCCGCCGCCGTTCCGGGGAAGCGCCTGGGCGACTTCGACCGGCACGACTTTCGCTCCCGGGACCAGGCCGTAGACGTCGTTGGCCGGCATCAGGAACAGTTTATCGCCCGAGAAGCCCACCACTTCGGCATCGACGGCGCTGCCGTTCGGCAATGCCACCGAGCAGCCGCTGCCGACGGCGAGTTTCAGGCCGGTGGCTTCCATCACCAATCCGGCAACGCGGGTGAGGCGTCCGCTCACGAGGACCGGGTTGGTCTGGGCCACCAGTTCGCTACAGTCGCGCAGGAAGCTGTGCCAGCGCCCGTTGCGCTGCGCGAGCGCGAATTCACTCGATCCAGGCATGTTCGGCTCCGACCGCGGCAGTCACGCGCTGCCAGCGGCGTTCGAGGCTCGCGTCGATTTCACATTCGGCTGCCTCAAGGCGGCAGCCGCCGCGGCTGATCTCGGCGTTCTCGATGATGTCCCAGCCCGATTGCCCGAGGCGCTCGCCCAGCGCGAGGCGCACCAGCGCCGCGTCCTCGGGATGCAGGATCAGGCACGCGCGTTGGCGCGCAAGCGGCAATTGGCCGAGCACTTCGTTGACCAATGGGACGATCACTTCGGGCCGCAGCTTCAGCGCCTGCTGCAGCACCTGCTTCGCTATGCGCAGCGACAGCCCGAGCAATTCGTCGGCCACGCGCTGGTCGAACTGGCGCGATTCCTCCGCCAGCGCGGCCAGGATCTGCTGCAGCCGCAGCGTTTCTGCCGCGGCGCGCGCACTGCCTTCGCGATGACCCGCTGCGTAACCTTCCTCGTGCGCCTGCTGGTGCAGGCGTTCCAACTGCGCGGCGGTCGGCAGGATTACGGCGCTTTCGATCTCCTTCGGGGCGTCGAACGAGTCGAGTTCCCAGCGCTGGTAGGCGGTGCGCTGCTCCTTCGGGATGCCCGGGCTAGACATAAGCGTCGTCGCCGTTGCCGCCGAGCACGAGCTGACCTTCGTCGGCGAGGCGGCGCGCGATTTTCAGGATTTCCTTTTGCTCGGCCTCGACTTCGGACAGGCGCACCGGGCCTTTGGCCTCGAGATCGTCACGCAGCATCTCGGCTGCGCGCTGCGACATGTTCTTGAATATTTTTTCGCGCAGTTCCTCGGACGAACCCTTGAGCGCGACGATCAGGGACTCCGACTGGATTTCGCGCAGCAGCAGCTGGACGCCGCGGTCGTCGATGTCGATGAGGTTCTCGAACACGAACATTTCATCCAGAATCTTCTGCGCCAGATCGGCATCGAACTCCCTGACGCTTTCGATCACCCCGCCCTCGAGGTTGCCGGACATGAAGTTGAGTATTTCGGCGGCCGTGCGCACCCCGCCCATCGGGCTTTTCTTGAGGTTGTTGTTGCCCGACAGCAGCTTGGTCAGGACGTCGTTGAGCTCCTTGAGCGCCGAGGGCTGTATCCCGTCCAGGGTGGCAATGCGCAGCAGCACGTCGTTGCGCAGGCGCTCGGGGAGTTCGGTCAAGA
>DATKUQ010000187.1:0-3190 GCA_035530495.1 Burkholderiales bacterium | reverse complement strand
GTCAACCGACTGTTAGGCACCAGCTAAGGGAATCTCGCTCCCCGACGGTCCCCCTAGATTGGGGACCGCTTGCGCAATTCCGCAATAGGCTCTTAGCGCTCCCGCAGCAGACGTTTGCAGATCGCCAGACTGCGTGCCGTTGCGCCTCGGTGCGCGCCGCTGAACGCCAGCGCAGCCTGCGCCATGCGCTTGAGGGCCGCCGGCTCCGAAAGCAACTGTCCCGCCCGCTCCCCCAGCATGACCGCATCGGCCACCTCGGCCGCAGCGCCAGCCTCCAGCGCCAGCCTCGAAGCCTCGGCGAAATTGTGCATATGGGGTCCGAACAACAGCGGCCGGCACACGGCGCAGGCCTCGATCAGGTTCTGCCCGCCGTAGGACAGCAGGCTGCCGCCGATAAAGGCCAGGTCGCAGGCGGCATAATAGGCTGCCATTTCCCCCATGCTGTCGCCGAGCAGCACGCGGCAATCAGGCGGCACCTCGCGCTTTTCGCTGCGGCGCAGGTAACTGAGTTCGCGCCTTTCCAGCAGTGCCGCGACTTCGTCGAAGCGCTGCGGATGGCGCGGCACCAGCAGCAGCAACAGGCCCTCGGTGCGGATCTGCGCCAGAGCGTCCAGAACCAGTTCTTCCTCGCCCTCGCGCGTGCTCGCCGCGAGCAGCACGGGACGCCGGCCGATGCGCTGCCTCAGTTCCGCGCCCAGCGCCAGCAGCCGCGGCGCGGGCACGACATCGAACTTGAGGTTGCCCGTCACCTCGACGCCGCGTGCGCCCAGTCGCTCGAGGCGCGCCGCGTCCTCGCGGCTCTGCGCGCCCACCGCCGCCATGCGACCGAGCGCGGCGCGGGTCAGCGGCGCCGCCAGTTCGTAGCCGCGCGCGGACTTTTCGGACATACGCGCGTTGGCAAGGAGCAGCGGCACGCCCATTCGCGCGCAGCCCGCTACCAGATGGAACCAGATTTCGGTTTCCATGATGATCCCCAGGCGCGGCTTGAAGCGCGCGAGAAAGCGCGCCACCGCGCCGGGATAATCGTAGGGCAGGTAGACGATGGTCGCCGTGTCGCCGAACAGCTGCTGCGCGGTCTCGCGCCCGGTCGGCGTCATTTGCGTGAGCAGCAGCTCATGCCCGGGATAGCGCGCGGCCAGCGCGCGCACCAGCGGCTCGGCGGCGCGCGTTTCGCCTACCGATACTGCGTGCAGCCAGATCACCGGCCGCGCCGGCCTCACCCGATACCAGCCGAAGCGCTCGGCTATGTGCTCACGGTAGCCCGGCTGACGCCGGCCGCGCCACCACAGGTGCACTAGCGCCCACGGAAACAACAGCCACAGCAGCAGCCTGTAGCCGAGGCGCCAGATCACGCCGTGCCCCCGCCGGCGACCTCATGCAGCGCGGCCAGCACCTCGGCCACGTCCGGAACCAGTCCCGGGCCGCCCAGGTTGCGCACGCGCGCGCCCGGACCGGCATATACACCGGTCAGCCCCGGTTGGGTGCCGCAATAAAGCGCGACCACCGGACGACCCAAGGCCGCCGCCAGATGCGTCAGGCCGGTGTCGACGCCAATCACCGCCCGCGCGCCAGCGAGCAGCCCGGCGACGGCCCGGACGCCTAGCGCCGGCGGCACCACCGCCCCCGGCAGCGTGCGCGCAATGCGCTCGCTGCGGTCGCGTTCCCCAGCATCGCCCCAGGGCAACATCAGAGCGTAGCCCTGACGCGCAAGTTCGGAACCAAGCTGCTCCCACGCCGGTTCCGGCCAAAGCTTGCCGGCGCCGCTGGTCGCATGCAGCAGCACGCAGTAGCGGCCGCCCCCCGGCCCTGCTGCCGCCGCAGCCGCAGCGATGCCGTAGTCGAGCACCGCCGGCACCTCATAGCCCAACGCCAGGGCGGCCATGCGCCGGTTGCGCTCGACTGCGTGCAGGTCGCGGCGCACCACGTGCTTGGCGTCGTAGAACTTCGCCGCCAGCGGCTCACGCGCACTGGCGCCGGCATAACCATGACGCGTGCCGGAAGCCGCGCGCGCCAGCAGTGCGCTTTTGATCAGGCCCTGGGAGTCGATGACGCAGTCATAGCGCTCCCCCGACAGCGCCTCGCGGAACTGGCCGAACTCGCGCCAGTGCGCGAGCTTGAGCACGTTGCCGCGCCAGCGCCGCAGCGCCACCGGAATCGCCCGGTGCACGCCCGGATGCATATCGACGATGTCGCGATAGGCCTCTTCCACCACCCAATCGATGCGCGCACGCGGAAAGCGTGCACGAATGTCGCTCACCACCGGCAGATTGTGCACCACGTCGCCGAGCGAGGAAGTCTTGATAAGCAGAATATTGGACATGGGGAGGGCCGGACGGGCTTTGTTAGAATGGGACCCGAACAAAATCGATTATAAGGTATCCCACCCCTTGGCCCGCCAGCCCCTTTCCGTCGTCATCATCACGAAAAACGCTGCGGGCCAGCTCGGCGCCTGCCTGGAAAGCGCCTCGTTTGCCGACGAGATCGTGGTGGTCGACTCGGGCTCGACCGACGGCACCGCCGAACTCGCCGCCGCGCGCGGTGCGCGCGTGATGCAGAAGGAGTGGCTCGGCTTCGGCCGGCAAAAGCAGTTCGCCGTCGAAGCCGCACGCAACGAATGGGTGCTGTGCCTCGACGCAGACGAACGCGTGAGCGAACCCTTGCGCGCGAGCATTCTCGCCGTACTGGCCGCGCCTGCGGCGCAAGCCTATGCGATGCCGCGCTGCAACCGCTTCCTCGGGCGCTGGCTCAGGCACGGCGAAGGCTACCCAGACTGGAGCCTGCGCCTGTTCGACCGTCGGCATGCGCGCTGGAGCGATGATCCGGTGCATGAAAAGGTCCTCGCGGATACGCCAGCGGCTCGCATCACGGGCGACCTGCTGCACGATTCGGCCGAAACCCTCGCCGGCTATCTGGACAAGCAGAACCGCTATACCAGCATGCAGGCCGAGTCCCTGTTCAAGGCGGGAAAACGGGCCGGCGTGGCGCAGCTGCTGCTGTCTCCGGCGCTGCGCTTCGTCAAATTCTATTTCCTGCGCCTGGGCGTTCTCGATGGAGTTCCTGGCCTGGTGCATATCCTCATCGGTTGCGGCAACAGTTTCCACAAATACGCCAAACTACTGGCGCTGCAGCGGGGCGGTTGAGGCATGCCGGATATTCTCGCGTCGGATCCAAATCGCTTTCGGCGCCTTTC
>DATKUQ010000186.1:0-2539 GCA_035530495.1 Burkholderiales bacterium | reverse complement strand
AATGGCGGCCTCCGGACCGAGCACCGAGAACATCGGATCGAGCAGGGGCAGGTCGATCACCTGGCCGGCGCCGCCTTGGTCGCGATAACGCAGCGCGGTCATCACCGCGAAGGCGCCGTACAGCCCGGCGATCATGTCCGCCAGCGCCAACGGCGGCAGCACCGGTTCCCGATCCTCGAACCCGTTCCTGGCGGCAAAGCCGGACATGCCCTCGACCAGTGTGCCGAAGCCAGGGCGGAATTTGTAAGGTCCATCCTGCCCCCAGCCGGAAATGCGCACGACGACGATTCCCGGATTGCGCGCGAGCAGCACATCGGGGCCCAAGCCCATGGTCTCCAGCGTGCCCGGGCGGAAGTTTTCGATCACGACGTCGGCATGTTCCACGAGCTGCAACAGCAAGGCTTTGCCTTCGGCCTCGCGCAGCTTGAGCGTGACGCTTTTCTTGTTGCGCGCATAGACTTTCCAGTAAGCGCTGATGCCCTCCACACGCCAGTCGCGCAAGGGGTCGCCCTTGGCGGGATCTTCGATCTTGATCACTTCGGCGCCGAAGTCGGCAAGCTGCAGGCTGAGCATATTGCCCGCGACCAGGCGGGTGAGGTCGAGGACGACCAGGCCGTCCAGAGGACATTTCGCATCGGGCTGAAACGGAGTCATCACAGGTCACATCCAATCACGAGGTGGAGCGCACAGTTCTGCATTGGCAGTTCGGTGACATTCATTGCGCAATGAGCTTTTCATGTCATCCTGAGAGCAGCGAAGGATCTGCTGTTATGGCGATTCAATAAGTTGCAAAAGCAGATTCTTCGTCGCTGCGCTCCTCAGAATGACATGAATATGCTTTTCAACGGACTGTTGGGATTGATTCATTTACCTACCAGCTTGCGCGCGATCAGCATGCGCTGGATCTCGCTGGTGCCGCCGCCGATCTGCGCATGGCGCACGTAGCGGTAGAACAGCGTGAGCGGCAGCTCCAGCGATTCGCCCATGGCGCCGTGGACCTGGATCGCCGAGTCGAGGCAGCGCGTGCCCCACTCGGTCGAAGTCAGCTTGATCAGCGCCGCCTCGGTGCGCACATCCTCGCCGGTATCGGCGCGCGCCGCCATTTCGTAAGTCATCGAGCGCAGCGCCATGATGTCGATGTACATATCCACCAGGCGCCACTGGATCGCCTGGCGCTCGGAGATCGGCTTGCCGAAGGTGCTGCGCTGCTTGGCCCAGTCCACCGACATGTCGAGCGCGCGCTGCATCTTGCCCAGGCAATAGGGCCCGCGCAGCAGCCGGTCGTGGATGGTGAGCCATTTCTGCCCGAAGGTGAAGCCCTTGCCGACTTCGCCGATGACGTTCTCCTCGGGCACGCGGCAATCCTCGAAGCGGATGATGTATTGCGCGGACTTGGGCCCGAGCCAGGTCCTGAGGCCGGGCTCCTCGACGTGTACGCCGGGTGCGTGGCGGTCGACCAGGAACATGGTGATGCCGCCGCGCTGGCGCAGCTTGGCGTCGGTCACGGCCTGCACCATCAGGATGTCGGATTCCGCCGCCATCGAGATCCACATCTTGGTGCCGTTGAGCACCCAGTGCCTGCCGTCCTGCACCGCCTTGGTCTGCATCATGCCGCCCGGGTCAGAGCCCGCATTGGGCTCGGTCTGCGCGAAACAGGTGGTCTTCTCGCCTTCGATCACCGGCTTGAGGAAGCGCTCGATCTGCTCGCCCTTGCACGCGTACAGGATGTTGGGCACGTTGGCGAACGGAAACGGCACGGCCGTGTACATGAACTGCTCGAGTATCACCACCTGCGCCAGCATCGACAGCCCAGAGCCGCCGTGCTCCTCGGGCACCATCAGGTACCAAAGGCCGGTATCGCGCGAAATTTTGATCAGCCGATCAACTACATCTTGTTTGAAAACGGCCTTCAGGTTGAGCGTTTCCTTGACGCCGTAGGCGTGCCCCGGATGCGCCAGGAACTCCTGCTCCAGCGGCAGCAACTCCTCGCGCACCAGGCGCTTGGCCAGCTCCTGATATTCGAGGATCTCGGGCGGCAGCTTGTACACGGATGAGTCGGCGGCGTTCGATTCCAATGTTTTCTCCTGGTCGCTGGGATTGCGTGATGGGTTCGGGTGGCGTTTCGGCGGTCGGGTTCGGAAGGGGCTCAGGCAGCGGAGAGGCCGGGAAGATCGCGCGCCTGCGGCAGGCGATCCAGCGACATCAGCGCGTCGAACAACTCTCGCGCCGGAACGCGCGCGGCGCCGACCTGCAGGCAGTCCTCGAATTTGGTCCATAGCTCGTCGCGGCTGAGCGGCAGGTCCGGACCACCGCGCACTTTGGTGATCCGGACCGTGGGGTGCGTGCCGTCCTCGGTTTCGAGCGTCACTTCGTCGTAGATCGCATATCCCGTAAGCGGGTCCATGCGATCGTCCGGTTCGACCGCCACGCGCTGCATCAGCGCCTGCACATCCGGTCGGCGCACGAATGCGTCGCTCAGCTCGGCGAGCCCCGCGCGCCCCGCGATCAGCGCCGAGGCCATGGCGAATTCCATGCTGAA
>DATKUQ010000185.1:0-7883 GCA_035530495.1 Burkholderiales bacterium | reverse complement strand
TTCACCGCCATGTCCCGGTTTGTTCTGATCCCGCTGATCGTCGCCTGTGCGCTGTTCATGGAAAACATGGATTCGACGATCATCACGACTTCGCTGCCGGTGATCGCGCAGGATCTGCACCAAAATCCCCTTGCGCTCAATCTTGCGCTGACCTCCTATCTCGTCAGCCTGGCGGTGTTCATCCCGATCAGCGGCTGGGTCGCCGACCGCTACGGCTCGCGCAGGGTTTTCGCCGCGGCGATCGTCGTATTCATGGTCGGATCGCTGTTGTGTGCGGCGTCGAGCGGCCTGGCGGCTTTCGTCGCCGCGCGCTTCCTGCAGGGGATAGGCGGGGCGATGATGGTGCCGGTCGGACGCCTGGTGTTGCTCAGAACCGTGCCGAAGAACGAGCTGATCGCGGCGCTGAACTATCTCACCATTCCCGCGCTGCTGGGGCCGGTCATGGGGCCGCCCCTGGGCGGATTCATCACCCTGCATTTCAACTGGCGCTGGGTATTCCTGATCAATCTGCCGATCGGCATGCTCGGTCTTTTGCTGGTGCTGCGCTACATCCCGAATATACGCGAACCCGGGATCCACTCGCTGGACCTGAGGGGTTTTCTGCTCTCCGGAATCGGGCTGTCGGTCCTGGTGCTGGGCTTGTCCATGCTCGGCCGGCATCTGGTGTCGGGCGAAATCCCTCTAGTCTGCGTCGTCGCCGGCGTGCTCGCGCTGGGCGCTTATGTGTGGCACGCCCGGCGCACCGAACACCCCCTGATCAATCTGAATCTGTTGAACATCGCCACGTTCAAAACCGGCGTCGTCGGCGGCGGCCTGTTTCGGATCGGCGTCGGTGCGACGCCGTTCTTGTTGCCGCTCATGCTGCAGCTTGGATTCGGACTCAACCCGTTTCAGTCCGGGCTGCTGACCTGCGCCTCGGCGGTGGGCGCGATGTTCATGAAAACGCTGACCGTCCGGATATTGAAGCGTTACGGCTTCCGCGAAGTGTTGATGGTCAACGCCGTCCTGGCCGCTTGCGCGACGGCCGGATACGGTCTATTCACCGCGGGCACCCCGCATTTCGTCATCGTCGCGGTTCTGCTGTTCAGCGGCTGCCTGCGTTCGCTCCAGTTCACCGGCCTGAACGCGATCTCCTTTGCCGATGTCAGCAGACAGACGATGAGCCAGGCGACCAGCCTGTCGAGCATGGCGCAGCGGCTCTGCCAAAGTCTGGGCGTGGTGATCGGGGCGTTCGTGGTGCAAGCGGCGAGCAGCCTGCACGGACACGCCGTCATCGAGGCCTCGGATTTCTGGCCGGCTTTCCTGGCCCTGGGCGCGATCGCCGCCGGATCGCTGTTCTTTCATGTCCGCCTGCGCGCCGATGCCGGCGCGGAGGTGTCGGGGCATGGGGCGGGGGGCAGCTAGCGCCGGCAAAAGCGGGTTTCGATTCCGTGCGGTCCTGAATGAAAAAGGCGGCCCCGGGCGAAAAACCCGGACCCGCTGTGCGAAAATATGCCTTTCCCCGGTCACGGTCCGGGGGCGGGACGCAAGCGTCAGTGCCGCTCCGCTTTGAAATTGCTTGGCCGCTTAGGTGAGCCCTATATGAAAACATTGTTCCTGGTCCTGTTCTGGATGTCGGCGCTATCAGCGACCGCGTTTGCCAAGACGCCGGGCGAGGTCGCGGTCGGCGGCGTGCTGCGCGAGGCGCCGCTATACGGCTTCGCCGGGGACTACCGCAAGCTGTCGGATCTGCGCGGCAAGCCGCTGCTCATCAATGTCTGGGCCAGTTGGTGCGGTCCCTGTCGCGCGGAAATGGGCTCGCTCGAGCGCCTGTCGCGCCGCTACGCCGGCAAACAGTTCAACATGATCGGCATATCCACCGACGACGACGCGCGTGCGGCGGCGAATTTCCTCGCCGGCGCGGGAATCACCTTCAATAATTATCTCGACCGGAAGCAGTTGCTGGAAAACATGCTGGGCGCGGACACCATTCCGCTGACCGTCCTGGTCGACGCGAAGGGCCGCGTGCTGAGCAAGTTCCACGGCATCCATCAATGGGACAGTCCGGCAGCGCTGGAACTGATCGGCAAGGCGTTTCACGAGAAACTCCGGCCCTGACGCAAGCGGGCTGCGCGCCGGCCGCCGAACAGGCGCGGCCGAACAAGGTAAAATCGGCGCCGTATAGGAAATCGACTTCATATCTTCAGGGGTGATACCAACATGCGCAAATACCTGCACATCGATCTCGGCGACCGCTCGGTCAGGGCGGACGAGCTGCACGGCGAGGACATCATCCGCGCCGGCCGGCATTTCATCGCCAAGACCCTACTCCAACTCGGCGCGGCCAAGGTCGACCCGCTGTCGCCGGGCAATCCGCTGATCTTTTCGGCCGGTCCGTTCGCGGGGACGAATTTCTCCAACGCCAACCGCCTCTCCGTAGGCTGCAAGAGCCCGCTCACCGGCGGCATCAAAGAAGCCAACTCCGGCGGCACCTTCGGCTTCGCCATGGGGCAGCTCGAAATCGCCGGCTTCACGCTCTACGGCGCATTGAACGAGTGGACCGTGATCCGCATCACCAAGGACGGCGCGATCAGCTACGAAACCGCCGAGCCCTTCATGGGCAAGGGCAACAACGAGGCCGCCGAACTGCTGTTCGAGAAATACGGCAAGAAAATCGCCTTTGCGCTGTGCGGCCCGGTGGGCGAGTACCTGGGCCTGATGGCGGGCATCGCTTTCAGCGACACCGACGGGCGGCCCTCGCGCCTGTCGGCGCGCGGCGGCGTCGGCGCGGTCCTGGGCTCGAAGAAGGTCAAAGCCATTGTCATCGACGTGCACAAGATGCCGACTTTCCACGACCGCAAGAAAGTCATGGGCGCGATCCGCGAATACGGCGCGCGCCTGTCGAAGGAGCCCGCGATCGCCACGTTCAAGAGCACCGGCACCGCGATGATGGGCGACATCACCAACCGCATCGGCGGGCTGCCGGTGCGCAACTTCAGCGCCGGCCGCCTGGTGGAAGCTTCCGAGGGCCCGCTGATGCTCGGCGGCGACTACATCCGCGAGCTGAATTCGAGCCGCGGCGGGCACATCTCGCACGCCTGCATGCCGGGCTGCATGATCGAATGCAGCAACGTCTACGTCGACGAAAGCGGCAAGGAGCTGGTGTCGCCGCTCGAATACGAGACCCTCGGCCTGATGGGCAGCAACTGCGGCCTGACCCACCCGGACCAGGTGGCCAGGGTCAACGCCGTCGCCAACGACCTCGGCATAGACACCATAGAGGCAGGCGCCACGCTGGCGGTGCTGATGGAAGCGGGCCTGGGCAAGTTCGGCGACGAAGCCTTCATGCACCAGGCCCTGGGCGACATCCGCCAGGGCAACGAGCGCGGCCGCATTTTCGCGCAGGGCGCCGCCCGCGCCGGCGCCCATTACAAAGTCGCACGCGTGCCGGTGATCAAACGGCAGGCCATCAGCGCCTACGACCCGCGCGTGATCGAAGTGACCGGCATTTCCATGATGGTTACGGCGCAGGGCGCCGACCACACCGCGGGCAACCTGCCGGTGTTCGACTGCAAGGACAAGACCACCGCGCAGCTGGTGGAGGCTAGCCTGGGCATCCAGACCGCGTGCGCCGCGGCCGACTCGCTGGGCTTGTGCATCTTCGGGCGCTCGGTCACCAACGTCAGCGCCGAACTCATCGTCACCGCGCTCAACGATGCGCACGGCACCCAGCTCGACACATCGTTCCTGCAGACCCTGGGGCGCGAAGCGCTGCAGATGGAGTGGGAGTTCAACAAGGCCGCGGGCTTCACCGAGCAGGACGACGAGCTGCCCGAATTCTTCTACGCCGAGCCGCTCGCGCCGAGCAACAAGGCCGCGCGCCATCGCAGCGCTGAAGTCAACCGCAGTCTGCGCGAACTGCTCGCCTGAGGCGGGCGCCGCTGTGGCGTAATAGGCGCTGGCACCGATCCGGCGTAAGCTGCACCGACCAAGCAAGGAGGGGCCGCGCAGCGCAGCGCGGTTTACGTTAGGGGGCTGAGCGCTGCGGATTCTCGCACGGCTGTTGCCAAAATTCGCCAAGCGCGTCTGTACGGGCCGGTTCCTGAGCTGATACGATCCAAGCATGAGCACCGAACTATTGTTCAGGGACGACGCCTACCTAAAGACCGCGACCGCGCGGGTGGTTGCGGTGCATGAGCGCGGTATCGAACTCGATCGCACGATCTTCTATCCGCTTGGAGGCGGGCAGGCCGGAGACACCGGCTTTCTGCTGCGCTCAAACGGCGAGCGCCTCGCAATCTCTGACACGCGCAAAGGCGCTGCAGTCGGCCAGGTGCTGCATATCCTCGCACCAGGCATGTCACAACCGGAACCCGGCGAATCGCTCACGCTCGAAATCGATTGGCAACGCCGCTATTCCTTGATGCGCCTGCACACGGCATTGCACGTGATGTCATGTGTGGTGGTGGCGCCAGTCACGGGCGGCAACATTGCACCGGAGAAGGCGCGCCTCGACTTCGACATCGACATGAGCCTGCTGGACGCCGAAAAGGTCGAACGCGAAACGAACGCCCTTATCGCGAGCGGAAGGGAAACGGAAACCGTCTGGATTACCGACGAGGAACTCGAAGCGCGTCCCGAACTCGTAAAAACCATGAAGGTCCAGCCCCCGCGCGGCGGGGGACAGGTGCGGCTGCTGAAGATTCCCGGAATCGACCTGCAGCCTTGCGGTGGAACCCACGTAAGGAACATCGCGGAAATCGGCGGCATCCTTGTCCTCAGGATCCGCAGCGAGGGCAAACACAACAAGCGCGTCGAGATAGCCCTGGCGGACTGAGCGGATTCGTGTCGGAGTCATCTGGCTCCATCCGCCGCGCAAGGACGTCCGCTCGATCCTCGGCCGGTAACATCGGCACACCGGTTCACCGGACGTTTTCGCAAAAACAGTAGGCATATATGCCGCGCGGATCGGTGAACGCCTTGAAACTGTTCGTCAGACGCAGCATTTCTCCGTACCAGGGCGTGCCGCTGAAGTCTGTTGTCGGCAGCAGGCTGGCAAGATTGAAGCCCAGGCTGAGGCTGCTATTGTCGGCTACGGCGATGATCAGCCGATCCATCAGGCTACGGGGCTGCTCGACGTAGCGCACCGAGTAATGCGGCCCAAGCTTGCCCAGCTTCGCCGCCTCCGCAATGGCATCCTGCAGATTGCCGAACTTGTCCACCAGACCGAGACGCTTGGCTTCCTTGCCGCTCCATACCCGACCTTGGGCGACGGCGTTCACCGCGTCCACGCTCATGTGCCGGTATTTCGCCACTTTGCTAATGAATTCCTGATAGCCGTTGTCGATATTGAGCTGGAAGGCCTTTTGCATGAGTGGCGACATGGGCCGGGTAACATCAAAGGCATCGCTCAGGGGCGTGGTACCGACGCCGTCGGAGTGCACGCCGATCTTGGCTAGAGCCTTCTGGAAGGTCGGGAACATGCCAAAGATGCCGATAGAACCGGTAAGGGTCGTAGGGTTGGCAAAGATTTCATTGCCGGCCATGGAAATCCAGTAACCACCGGACGCGGCCACCGAACCCATGGAGACAATCACCGGCTTGCCGGCCTCCTTGGTGAGTTCGATTTGGCGCAGGATGAGATCGGAAGCGAAGGCGCTGCCACCGGGGCTGTCCACACGCAGCACCACGGCTTTGATGGAATCGTCATAAC
The DNA here is from genome assembly GCA_035530495.1 of Burkholderiales bacterium. GTDB lineage: Bacteria > Pseudomonadota > Gammaproteobacteria > Burkholderiales > SG8-39 > 2-12-FULL-64-23. The sequence continues at coordinate 2,191 of DATKUQ010000185.1, read as the reverse complement.
GCGCCTTGCGGATCAGATCGGAAGTGGAATCACCACCGATGCTGCCCGATGGCTGGTCACCCTGCTTGATGTCGCCTGCAGCCACAATGACGCCTACGGCATTGCCGCCCGTATGCTGTGCGGAGTCATCCACTGCCTGCAGGTAATCACGGAAATCAATCTGGGTGAAACTATGATCGGTTTCACCCACCACCTTGGTCACCGCCGCCGCCATTTGATCTTCAGTGGCGATTTTATCCACCAGCCCGGTTCGCAAGGCCAGCTTGGCACTGTCGCCACCGACCGCAGCCAGGCCTGTGTCCACATTGTTTATATAGTTGCTGAGCGCATCCGGCTTGAGAGCGCGGGCCTTGGTCACATCCTGCTGGTAGGCGTTCCAGAGCACGTTCACCACCCCGTTCCAGTCGCTGCGCGCATCCGGCGACATACCGTTGAGCATCAGGGGTTCCACTGCCGATTTGTATTTGCCCACACGGAAAATATTGACGTCTACCCCCAACTTGTCGAGCGCATCCTTGAAATACGGCTGATAGATGCCATAGCCGTGCAAGAACACCATACCCTGGGGATGGATAAATATGGTATTGGCCATGGACGCCAGGTAATACTGGCTTTGGGTATAGGAATCACCGAGCGCGAACACCGGTTTACCGGTCTTCTTGAAATCCCGGATGGCGCGGCCGATGTCCTGCAGGTCGCTCAAGGCGGCACCGCCGAGAAGGCCGCCGCCGTCCATCTTATCGGTGTCCAACACCAGTGCCTTGATGCGATCATCGGTCTTGGCATGCTCGATAGCAGATACCACATCGCGCAGTCGCGTCTGCGACCGCTGCGTCTGTCCGAATAACCTTTGTCTGGCGCGCTGTGCGAGACCGCCGGAATACTGTTCCACCAGATTGCCCTGCGGGTCCACCACCAGCGCCGCGGATGTGGGTACCGTGGTCCATTGGAAACTGAATATCGCCGCGAGTATGGCGATCACGATCAAGGTGACGACCAGGTCCATCACCAGCCGGCAAAACAAATCCCACAGGCGCCAGGAGCCGCCGAAAATCCGCATGAAGACATTCTTGACGCTCATAAGGGTTTCCACATTTGAATTGAAAAAATGGGCAAATCGATCCAGCCAGTTTGAAGTCTTCAGCCGATGGTGGCGCATTCGCGCCGATTCGGATCGCGGAGAGGTTCTGGAGGCGGGGTATTTTGCGCGCTATATCGCCGGGTTTGCAATGCCGGTTCGCGCTGTCAAGTTCATCCGCAGGCTCCGAACGCATTCAGGGCCAATGTTAGGCCAGATACTGCAACAGCGGCAATTACCGATGTTTTGAATTTCACGGAAATGCTCGTTCACACGGTTGCTTAACGGAAACACCAGGGCCTCGGCAGACATTGCGCCCTGACCCTGGTGTCTCGTCGATCGATCGGGCTGTCAGCCCAGATCCACAGGAACGTATATGGTCTTGTTGTCGCGCTGTACCAACAGCGCGACGTGCTTGCCCGCCTTTGCCAGCAGCTGCTTAAGCTGTTCCCGGCTTTTGATTGGCGTGTTGTTGAAGGACAGGATCATGTCGCCCGGCTGAATCCCTGCATTCGCCGCCGGCCCGGCGGCGTTCTCGACGATCAGTCCGCCGCTCACGCCGGCTTGCTGCTGTTCGTCCGCTGTGAGAGGCCGAACGACAAGGCCCAGACGCCCATGGGCCTGTCCATTGACATCAGCCGAGGCGAGCTTGACATCATTGAGTCGACCGACAGTGACATCGATCTGCCTGGTTTTGCCCTTGCGCATCACCTGCAGCTTGGCCACGGTTCCCGGCGCAGTATTCGCAATGAGCAGCGGAAGCTGGGATGAGGTCGCGATCTGCTTTCCGTCATAACGCAGGATCACGTCACCGTCCTTGAGCCCGGCCTTTGCCGCAGGGCCGTCCTTTTCCACCGAGCTGACCAGCGCGCCGCCAGGCGCCTTCAAGCCGAAGGAATCCGCGAGCCCTTGGTTGACGTCCTGGATGCCTACGCCAAGCCGCCCGCGCGTCACGCTGCCGTGCTGCAGCAACTGGTTCTCGACATTGAGCGCGACCTTGATCGGGATTGCAAATGACAAGCCCTCATAACCGCCATCGCTGGAATAGATCTGCGAGTTGATCCCGACGACCTCGCCCTTCGCGTTGAACAGCGGCCCGCCGGAATTCCCCGG
>DATKUQ010000184.1:0-3014 GCA_035530495.1 Burkholderiales bacterium | reverse complement strand
CGACATCTGACATTTCGCATAGCCATATTTCGAAAGGGAGATTGACCGGCGATGAATGAAACCCGCACCTTGGCTGAATTCGTCGCGCGCCTGCGCTACGAGGATCTGCCGCAGGCGGTGGTCGAGCAGGCCTGCCGCATTGTCGTCGACACCGTGGGCTGTGCGCTCAGCGCCTGGACCGAAGACCCTGCGAAGTCGCGCATCGCGCTAGACATCGCCAAGCTTTACGGCAGCGACCAGGGCGCATCGGTGATCGGCGTTGCCGGGGTGAAGTCTCAGCCCCGCAAAAGGGGTCAGAGCCCCGCAAAAGGGGACGAATTGTTTTCAACGCAAGACCTATGCTGCAATGTAGTCAGATTGCCGAATGGCTAGTCAGATAGCTGCCTGACAAGATGCGCTTAGAGAGGCTACGCGCCGAAGGAGAGTGGGAGTGAGTTGTTCATGGGTAAGATCACTCGGACCTCTTTGGTGTTTTTTAGTGTTACAGTTTGACTCGTCAATCCTGCTTCTCGCCTTTCCCCACCATCGAGAGCAGATGGCCGAACTTGGTGCGCTTGGTCTGCAGATACTCGCGGTTCGATTGACGCGGCGCGGCTTCGAGCGGCACCCGCTCGGCAACGGTGAGTCCGTACTCCGCGAGCGAGCGCACCTTGTCCGGATTATTGGTCATTAGCCGCACTTGACGCACGCCGAGGTCGAAGAGAATGTGTGCGCCGGTTTTGTAGTCACGCATGTCGGCGGCAAAGCCAAGCGCGTGGTTGGCCTCGACTGTGTCCTGCCCCTCATCCTGCAGCGCGTACGCGCGGATCTTGTTGAGCAGCCCGATGCCGCGCCCTTCGTCAAACATGTAGACCACGACGCCGCTGCCGGCGTGCTCGATCGCGGTCATCGCGGCCTCGAGTTGTTCGCCGCAGTCGCAGCGCGCCGAGCCGAACACGTCTCCCGTGAGGCACTGCGAATGCAGACGCACCAGCGTCGGCGCATCGGACCTGACTTCGCCTTTCACCAACGCTACGTACACCGTGGTGTCCAGATCGTCGCTGTAGACCAGCAGTCGCCAGGTTCCCGACGTGCTCGTCGGCAGCGTGGTGCTCGCTCTGCGCCGCACCACGTGCTCGTGGCGGCGGTATTCAATCAACGTGGCAATTTGCAGGATGGGGATGTCGTGCCGCGCCGCGAATTGCTCGAGCTCGGGCATGCGCGCCATGGTGCCGTCGTCGTTCATGATTTCGCAAATCACGCCGGCCGGCTTCAGTCCCGCCATGCGCGCGAGGTCGACCGCAGCTTCGGTATGTCCGCGCCGCGCAAGCACCCCGCCGTCGACCGCGCGTAGCGTTTGCAGCCGACCGGGACGGATCAAGTCGCCGGGACGCGTGCCCTCGGCGATTGCGACCGCAATGGTGCGGGCCCGATCGTGCGCCGACATCCCCGAGGCAACGCCTTCGCGCGCATCGATCGGCGTCGCGAACGCGGTGCCGAAGCGGGTCGAGTTGCCCTGATCGTCGGTGATCAGCGCAAGCCCGAGTTCGCGCATGCGGCTCTCGGTCAGTGCGAGCGAAACCAGTCCGCGCGCGTGCGTCGCCATGAAGTTGACCGCCTCGGGTGTTGCGCGCTCGGCGGCGACGAACAGGTCGCCCTCATTCTCGCGGTCTGCGTCGTCGACCAGGATCAGCATGCGGCCTTTGCGCACCTCGGGCAGCATCTGCTCGACGATGAATTCGCTGGTGGCTTGAGTGTCGCTCATGGCGCGCCGGCCGTCCGGGTCAATCGCCGTTCTTCGATATCAGGCGCATGAACTCGGCGCGCGTTCTCTCCTGCTCGAACTCGCCGGTGAACGCCGAAGTGGTCGCGACCGAATGTTGTTTCTGGATGCCGCGCATCACCATGCACAGGTGCTGCGCTTCGATGACGACGGCGACGCCGAGTGGCTTCAGCGTGTCCTGGATACAGTTGCGGATATCGACGGTAAGCCGCTCCTGCACCTGCAGCCGGCGCGCGTAGGCATCGACCACGCGCGGGATTTTGGACAGGCCGACGATATGGCCGTCCGGAATGTAGGCGACGTGTGCCTTGCCGAAGAACGGCAACAGGTGGTGCTCGCACAGCGAGTAAATCTCGATGTCCTTGACGATCACCATCTGCCGATATTCTTCCTTGAACATCGCCGAGCGCAGAATCTGCGCCGCGTCAAGACCGTAACCGTGGGTCAGAAACTGAAGCGCCTTGGCGACGCGCTCCGGCGTTTTGGCGAGTCCTTCGCGCGCCGGATCCTCGCCCAGGTCCTCGAGGATCGAGCGATATTTCTCGGCGATGCGCGCTACGGCGCGCGGGTTGTACTGTTCAATTTTCTCGTACCCGTCCATTTCGTTTTCCGACCGCATCGTCGCCATTATGCGCTTCTCCTTGACATCTCAGAATACTACCCGCTCAAGCTCGCGGTGATCCTGGCGAGGATGAGAATAAGGTTGAGCAGCTGCTTTTCGAACCGGGTACTTCCGCTTAGGTTCGCCTGCTTCCCTCCCGACGCGCTGGTTTGGATGTTCAACGGAATTTCAGTAGGCAGCGGGTGGCACGGACAACAACAGGCCATATATTGTATCTTACGTCGTATGTATATGAGCCCCCCAGAACAAAAATGGCACCAGCATGACAGGGTCGGAGTTAAATTTAAATTCGACTCCAAATGCGCCGGACCCCAAAAGCGCTGCGATAGCGCCGAAACAAGTTAGACCCTGGAAGTACAGAGAGGAGAACACGATGAGCAAGGAACAGGTGGCACCTGAGACGAAAGGCGTTGCGGTGAAATTACTTGCAACGGTTGACCTTGGCCCTGAGATCGAGGGCATGGCAGGGCGCCAACTTCGAATGCGTATGGTGACCATCGAGTCCGGAGGCGTCTTCGGCCCGATTCACGACCATAAAGACAGACCGGGAACCGTCTACATACTGCAAGGAACGATCACCGACCACCGAGATGGAGTCGCTACGGACTATGGGCCGGGAGCGGGCTGGCC
>DATKUQ010000183.1:0-2919 GCA_035530495.1 Burkholderiales bacterium | reverse complement strand
ACGACCTTCGGGTTATGAGCCCGACGAGCTGCCAGACTGCTCCACCCCGCGTCCGTGTCCGCGCGAACAACACATGAGCTCGCTACAGAGGGGGGATTATAGCCAACATATGCGATCAGTGTCAAACGTGAAATGCGTTTTCCGACGACAGGAGCATCGAATTTACTGTTCCGCATTGGCTGCAACTTGAGCAGTTCGACGAGATGGTTGGGATTCCGAGCAGCGACTTCGCGTATCTTGGTCAGGCTCTTGGCTTTGGTCTTATCCAAGCGGATCGCGTTCGAAGCGAAGCGCGGTAACCGGGTGAATCATGCGCTGCGGACTTGGACCCTCATATCACCTTCTTCCGGCGCAATTCGGCGATTGCGGCCGGCTCGTAGCCATGGGCTCTCAGCACCTCCTCGGTGTGCGCGCCGAGCTTGGGCCCGATCCAATCGACATCGCCCGGGGTATCGGACAGCTTAGGCACGATCCCGGGAAGCCTCAGCGGCGTGCCGTCGTCGAGTGTGAACTGCCGGATCATTTCGCGCGCCAGATACTGCGGGTCATCGGCGATGTCGGCGATGCTGTAGATCTTTCCGCTCGGCACCCGCGCTGCGTCCAGCATGGCGAGCAAAACCACCGCATCGTGCGCGCCGGCCCAAGCGCCGATTATGGCGTCGAGTTCCTCGGCGCGATTGGCCCGCCCCGCGTTGTCGGCGAGCGTGGCGTCGCTGCCTAGGTCGTCGCGCCCCATTGCTGTGCACAGCCGCTTGAATATGCTGTCGCCGTTGGCTGCGATCAGCACGTGCTGGCCATCCTTGGTGAGGTAGGTGTTGGACGGCACGATGCCGGACAGGTTGCTGCCGCTGCGCTCACGCACGACACCGTACATGTCGTACTCGGGCAAAGTACTCTCCAGCATCGAAAACACCGCCTCGTACAGCGCGACATCCACGATCTGGCCCTTGCCCGACTCGCGGCCGCCATTCATATTCCTATGGTGCAAAGCCATCATCGCGCCGATGACGCCATGCAGGGAGGCGAGCGAATCGCCGATCGACAGATTGGATCGTACCGGCGGCCGGTCCGGGTAGCCGGTAAGATAGCGCAGCCCGCCCATGGACTCGCCGATCGCGCCGAAGCCAGCCTGGTCGCGATAGGGGCCGGTCTGGCCGAACCCCGACAGGCGCAACATGATCAGTCCCGGATTTTCCGCGGCGAGACGGTCGTAACCCAAGCCCCACTTTTCCATGGTGCCCGGGCGAAAATTCTCGATCACGATGTCAGCGTCCCGCGCGAGGTTGCGCACGATCTCCTGCCCTTCTGCAAGGCGCAGATTGACCGTGACCGATTTTTTGTTGCGCGCCTGGGCATACCACCATAGCGAAGTTCCGTTGTGAAGCTTGCGCCACTGGCGCAGGGGATCCCCGCCGGGCTGGCCGTCGGTCGCGGGCGGCTCGATCTTGATCACCTCGGCGCCGAATTCGGCGAACAGTTTCCCCGCGAACGGACCCGCGATGAGCTGGCCCATTTCAACGATCTTGATGCCCGTCAGCGGCTTTTTCGCGCTCACAGCGTCCTGCGCTCCACCACCGCCTGGGCGAGCGTGCCGCTATCCACGTACTCGAGTTCTCCGCCCACCGGTACGCCACGCGCGATGCGGCTTACTTTGACATTGCGACTGCGCAGCATCTCGCCGATGTAATGCGCGGTGGCTTCGCCTTCGTTGGTGAAATTTGTCGCCAGGATCACCTCGCGCACAACGCCGTCACTGACACGCGCGAGCAGCCGGTCCAAGCCGATATCCTTGGGCCCGATGCCGTCGAGCGGCGACAGCCGCCCCATGAGCACGAAATACATCCCCGGGAAGGCCAACGTCTGCTCCATCATCAGCAGATCGGCTGGCGTCTCGACCACCGCAAGCAGCGAAGCGTCGCGCCGGGGCGAACTGCACAGCGCACAGACTTCCTCCTCGGTGAAGCTATTGCACTTGGCGCAGCGGCGTATGCTCTGCAGCGCCTTCCCTATGCTCGCGCACAACTTTTGCGCGCCGTCACGGTCGTACTGCAACAGGTGATACGCCATGCGCTGCGCCGACTTCGGCCCGACGCCGGGCAGACAGCGCAAGGCTTCGATCAGCGCCTCAAGCGAAGACGGCGGTTTCATCCGCGCTCGAACCTCACGCTACGGAAGGCAAGACAGCCGGTCGCAGCCGTTGCACACATCGCTTGATGTTGTGTGCCTCAAAACGGCAGCTTCATCCCCGGGGGCAGCCCCATGCCCGCGGTGAAGCCACTCATTTTCTCCTGCACCGTCGCCTCGACGCGCCGCACGGCGTCGTTTACCGCTGCCGCGACCAGGTCCTCCAGCATCTCCTTGTCGTCGCCGACGAGCGAAGGATCGATACTGATGCGCTTGACGTCGTGCTTGCAGGTCATCACCACCTTGACCATGCCCGCGCCCGATTGCCCTTCCACTTCGACGTTGGCAAGCTGCTCCTGCATCTTGCGCATGTTGTCCTGCATCTGCTGCGCCTGTTTCATCAGGCCGGCCAACTGCCCTTTCATCATGAAGTGCTCCCCTGCTGGTTGTCCGTTAAGTGGGTTTGACCGTATCGCCGACGATGGTGGCGTCGAAAGTATCCATCAGATCGCGCACAAACGCGTCGCCCTGTATCGCCTCCAGCGCCTTGCCCTGGCGCGCCTGGCGCTCGGTCTGCGCCTGAACCGCTGCGGTATTGCCGCTGATCTCTCCGATAACGATCTTTAGCGCGATGGCCTTGCCGAAATGCTCGTGCAGCGCCGCGCGCAGCTTGTCCTGGTAGATACGCTCGGCCAGGTGCTTGGCAGAGTATGCCAGACCGAGTTCCATGCTCTCGCCGTCGAAACTGCGCAGTTCGCTCTGCTGCGCGAGCTGTCTAGCAACACCGCTCACTTT
>DATKUQ010000182.1:0-5493 GCA_035530495.1 Burkholderiales bacterium | reverse complement strand
CCCAGCACCAGCGCGCGCGTGAGCTCGATGTCGATGTAAAGCTCCGCAGCTCGATGCTGAAGCGCCTGGAACTCGCCGATGGCGCGGTCGAACTGCCGGCGCTCCTTGAGGTAGGTGAGCGTCAGCTCGAACACGGCGTCGGCCAGCCCGAGCAGCTGCGCCGCGACTACCACGCGCCCGAGATCGAGCACTTCGTCGATCGCTGCGCCGGCGGCGCCCGCTTCGCCCAGCACCGCGTCCGCCGCTATGCGCACGCCGTCGAAGCGCAGGCGCGCCGCGTTGTGCGTGTCGACCATCAGCGTGCGCTCGATCTGCACCCCGGCCGCGCGCGGATCGACCAGCAGCAGCGTCAGTTCGCCCTGCGCAGTGCGCGCCGCGACGATGAAGCGCTCGGCCACGTGGCCATCGAGCACGAAGGTCTTGGCGCCGTCCAGGCACCAGCCGCCGCCGTCGCGCACAGCCGTGGCCGCGATCGCGTCCGGCCGGTGCTTGCTGGTCTCGTCGACGGCAAAGGCGATCACGGTTTCGGCAGCGGCGATGGCGGGCAATAGCTGCGTCTGCTGCGCCGCCGAGCCGGCGCGCGCCAGCGTGCGGGCGGCGAGTACCGCAGTGGACAGAAACGGCGTGGGTGTGAGCGTGCGACCGAGCGCCTCTGCGATGATGCCGGCCTCCACCGCACCCAGGCCGAGGCCGCCGTGCGCTTCGGGCACGAGAATGGCGCTATAGCCCTGCTCGGCGAATTGCTTCCACAACGCGCGATCGAAACCTACGGCGTCGCGGCTGTCGCGCAGCTCGCGCAAATGAGCCACCGGCGCGCGTTCGGACAGGAAGGCCTTGACGCTGTCGCGCAGCATGCCCTGTTCTTCGTTCAGTACGAGTGCCATTTGTCTGTGCCTTTGTCAGTTTACGATACGAGGGGATATCCCCTGCGGGGACTTCCTTCGGGGCGTCTCCCCTCGTGCTCCCCTAATTCAGGTCGCAACAAAACAAGGTTCGTTGCGCCTTCGATTGCTAAACGCCGGGCAAGCCGAGAATGCGCTTGGCCACCACGTTGAGTTGGATTTCGCTGGTGCCGCCTTCGATCGAATTGCCCTTGGTGCGCAGCCAGGTGCGCGCCACGGTGCCGTCGTGCGAGCGCTCGCCCTCCCACTCCAGGCCGTCGGAGCCTGCGGCCGAAACCATCAGCTCCCAGCGTCTTTTATTGAGTTCCGCGCCGTAATACTTGAGCGCCGAGGACATGGCCGGATTGCCCATGCCGTGGCGCGCGCGGTCCATCGTCGCCTGCATCAGCAGGCGGAATGCGGCTTCGTCGGTTTCGAAGCGCGCGATCTGTGCGCGCAGCGTCGTCTCGCGCAAACGGCCCCGCTCGTCCAGGCCGACCGCGTCGGCTGCAAACTCCCCCAGCGGCTTGACGGCGCCGCGATCGCCTATGCCGCCTATCATTTCGCGCTCGTGCGTGAGCAGGTATTTGGCGATGGTCCAGCCCGCGTTGAGCTCGCCCACCACATTGCGCCGCGGCACTTTGACATTGTCGAAGAAGGTTTCGCAGAACGGCGACTTGCCGGAGATGAGCACGATGGGGCGGGTTGACACGCCGGGCGATTCCATGTCGAACAGCACGAAGCTGATGCCGGTGTGCTTCTTCGCGGTGCTGGTGCGCACCAGGCAGAAAATCCAGTCGGCTTCGTCGGCATAGGAAGTCCAGATCTTCTGGCCGTTGATGATGAGGTGATCGTCGTGCACCTCGGCCTTGGTCGCGAGAGAGGCGAGGTCGGAGCCGGCGTTGGGCTCGGAATAGCCCTGGCACCAGCGGATCTCACCGCGCGCGATCTTGGGCAGGTGCTCCAGCTTCTGTTCCTCGTTGCCGTGCGCGAGCAGGGCCGGCCCGAGCATCCAGATGCCGAAGCTGACGAGCGGCGGGCGGCAGCCGAGCTCGCGCATTTCCGCGGCCAGCACCGCGGCCTCTTCCCTGGACAGGCCGCCGCCGCCATAGACCTTGGGCCAGGCCGGCACGGTCCAGCCGCGCTCGCCCATGACCTGCATCCAACGGCGCTGCGCTTCGGACTGGAATTTGAACCGGCGCCCGCCCCAGCAGGCGTCGTTTTCGCTGGTGATGGGCTGGCGCATCTCCTGCGGACAATTGGCTTCCAGCCAGGCGCGCGTATCGCGCCGGAAGGATTCGAGGTCGGACATGGATTTGCTCCTTGCGATGGACCGTCTATGAAACTGAAATCACTGCTCCGCGGCGTGCCGCGCAGCGCCGCGCAAGACGAGAGGCGCATTTTAGGCCGATTCGTTTTCGAGGGTAAGATTGTCGGCCGTCGACCAAGCGGCGAGCGGCCGGGAAAAGAAGATGCGCAGCGCCTCCAAGCACCCTCACAACGTCTACGTCGTCGAGCTGTCCAGGGTCGTGCTTCTGGAGCCGAGGTTCCGGAAAGCCAATCCGGACTACGATCCAGCCAAACCCTGCGTCTATGTCGGCATGACCGGCCTGTCGCCGGACGACCGCTTCGACAAGCACAAGACCGGGATCAAGTCGAACAAGTACGTGCCCCTCTACGGCCTGCGCCTGCTGCCCGAACTGTTCGAGGTGTACAACCCGATGCCGTACGCGGGCGCGCGGGAGATGGAAGTGGAGCTGGCCATCGGGCTGAAGGAGGAAGGCTATGGCGCGTGGCCGGGCTGAGGGCGCGGGCAATGGCGCGCCGCGCCTGCGCCAGGACCCATCCGCGCCAGTGGCCGCTGCACGCAGCCCGCCTATGACGATATCATGCGGTGCCGGACCATAAGAACAAGGGAGGACCCGATCATGCTGCATCCCTCGCACCACGCCCGCACCCAGCCGGGCAAGGTCGTCTATCGGATGGCGGCGACGGGCAAGACGCTCAGCTATCGCGCGCTCGACGACGCTTCGAACCGGGGCGCGCAGTTGCTGCGCTCGCTCGGTCTCAAGGCCGGCGATCACATGGCCGTGCTGTTCGAGAATTCGCTGCGCTTCCTGGAGATCTGCTGGGCCGCGCAGCGCAGCGGCATTTACTACACCGCGATCAGCACCTATCTGGTCGCCGACGAGATCGCCTACATCGTCGGTAATTGCGGCGCGAAAGTGTTCGTCGTGTCCGATGCGCTTAAAGCGACCGCGGAAAAATTCTCGCCGCTGCTGCCCGCGGGCACCGCGCGCTACATGAGCGGCGCGCCATCGCCGGGCTGGGAGTCGTGGGATGCCGCGCTCGCTGCGCAGCCGGCGACGCCCATCCTGGACGAGATCGTCGGCTACGACATGCTCTACTCCTCCGGTACCACCGGCCGGCCCAAGGGGGTCAAGCCGCCGTTCAAGAACGAGCCGCTGGGGACGCTGTCGCCGCTATTGCAGCTGCTGGTGCAGAAGATGTGCGGCGTGAACGAGTCTAGCGTCTATCTGTCGCCGGCACCGCTGTACCACGCGGCGCCGCTGCGCTTCAACATGATGGTCGGCGCGCTCGGCGGCACCTCCGTGATCATGGAGAAGTTCGACCCGGAGGAATACCTGCGCCTGGTCGAGAGACACCGCTGCACGCAAACGCAGCTGGTGCCGACCATGTTCGTGCGCATGCTCAAGCTGCCCGATGAAGTGCGCGCCAAGTACGATGTCTTGTCGCTCAAGGCAGCGGTGCATGCCGCCGCGCCCTGTCCGGTGGAGGTGAAGCAGAAGATGATCGACTGGTGGGGGCCGATATTCATCGAGTATTACGCCGGCACCGAGGCCAACGGCGTCACCATCGCCAGTTCGCAGGAGTGGCTCACCCACCCGGGCACGGTCGGCCGTTCGCTCGTCGGCGCGATCCACATCGTCGGCGAGGACGGGGAGGAATGTCCCACAGGGAAGATCGGACAGATTTATTTTTCCGGCGGCCCCGAGTTCGTCTACCACAACGACCCGGACAAGACCAAGGGCGCGTACAACGACAAAGGCTGGTCCAGCCTCGGCGACGTCGGCTACCTCGACGCCGAGGGCTACCTCTATCTCACCGACCGCAGGGCCTACATGATCATCTCCGGCGGCGTGAATATCTACCCGCAGGAGGCGGAGAACGTGCTCGTCAACCACCCCGCGGTCGCCGATGTCGCCGTCATAGGCGTGCCCGACGAGGAGATGGGCGAGGAGGTGAAAGCGGTGGTGCAGCCCGCGTCGGGCTTTGCGCCGGGCCCGGCCCTGGCCGAAGAGCTGATCGCTTTTTGCAGGGTGAGCCTGTCTTCGATCAAATGTCCGCGCAGCATCGACTTCAGAGACGAACTGCCGCGCACGCCGACGGGCAAACTGCTGAAGCGTCTGCTGCGCGAGGAATACTGGCCGAAGAAGGGCTGACGGTCATCGGGCCGATTCATGCAGGGACCGATACATGCATGCTAGATTGCCCGGTGTCTTTTCTTCAGCGAATTAGCGATTAGGAACGCCAGTGATCCGTTGTTCATCAGAGACGCTGCGATGAGCGCAGATGTAGACGTGCTGATCATCGGCGCCGGCGCTTCGGGCGCGGCGTTCGCGTGGAGTATGGGCGACACGCGCATGCGCATCCTCTGCCTGGAGCAGGGCGACTGGATGAATCCGGCCGACTACCCGAGCACCCGGCGCGACTGGGAAGTGCGCATGGATCGCGAGTTCTCCGCGAATCCGAACGTCCGCCGCCGACCGGAGGACTACCCGATCAACGACGCGGACTCTCCGATCGCGCCGCTCAATTTCAACGGCGTGGGCGGCAGCACGATACTGTACGCGGCGCACTTTCCGCGCCTGCATCCCTCGGACTTTCGCGTCAGGTCCCTGGACGGAGTCGCCGATGACTGGCCGATCGACTATGCGGCGCTCGAACCGTACTACGCGCTGAACGACCGGCAGATGGGCGTCGCCGGCCTTGCCGGCGATCCGGCCTATCCGCCGCACGAGCCGCCGCTGCCGCCGATCCCGATGGGGCGTGGCGCCGAAACGATCGCGCGCGGCTTCAACGCGCTCGGTTGGCACTGGTGGCCTTCCGATGTCGCGATCGCGACGCGTGACTACGAAGGCCGCGCCAAGTGCGTCAACCTGGGGCCGTGCAAGTCCGGCTGCGCGCAGGGCGCGAAGAGCAGTACCGACGTCACCTACTGGCCGCTCGCCCGGCGCGCCGGCGTGCGCCTGCGCACGGGCTGCCGGGTGCGCGAGATTCTGGTCGACGACAAGGACATGGCGACCGGAGTGGTCTACTACGACGAGCACGGGGTCGAGCAGCTGCAGCGCGCCGAGGTGGTCGTGCTCGCCTGCAACGGCATAGGCACGCCGCGGCTGCTGCTTAATTCCAAGTCGGCGCGCTTTCCCGAGGGCCTCGCGAATCGATCCGGTCTGGTCGGCAAGAATTTGATGCTGCATCCCTGGGGCGTGGTGCGCGGCGCATTCGATGCGCCGCTCGATTCGCAGCTTGGGCCGATGAGCTGCAGCATCTGGAGTCAGCAGTTCTATGAAACCGTTCGCAGCCGCGG
>DATKUQ010000181.1:0-14855 GCA_035530495.1 Burkholderiales bacterium | reverse complement strand
ATCCTGAGGGGCAAGCCCACCACTGCCGGCACGATTGCGGCGGAAGGTACCCTCGGCGCCGACGATCCGACGCGGGCAGGTGACTAGGGTCTGTTGACATTCAGCACATGAGCGCGACGGGGGTAATTTGGGATGCAGCGCAAGGCGCGAGGAGCGCCGTTTGGTCATTCCAAACAAGCGTCGAGCAACGCCGCGCTGCGCCCAAATTATCCCCCGTCCCTTCGGGTTGCCTCCAAATGCGGCGCCTGCGGCGTTGCGCTCCTCGCCAAGGGAACCACCCTTGGCTTCGTCGCGCGCCTTGCAGGCTCCGCATTTGGAGGCAACGCGTCTCATGCGGTGAATGTCAACAGACCCTAGGACGCGGGCGTCCTTGGCTCAGGATTGCCGGCGTCACTCCGATGTTCCTGTGCTCGGGCGCGAAGCGGCCCGCGGCATGCTCGCGCGGGCCCGATGACGCCCGGCTACTGGCTGCGCGCCAAGCGTGCGCTGGTGCGCCGCGACGCGATACTTGCCGGCATTATCCGCGCGCATCCGCGCATCGCGCTCGCCCGTCGCGGCGAGCCGTTCAAGACGCTCGCCCGTTCCATCGTCGGCCAGCAGATTTCGGTGAAAGCCGCGGAGTCGGTGTGGAGCCGGGTGCTCGCCATCGCGCCCGAGGCCAGCCCGGAGCAAATGCTCAAGGCGCGCCGCCGGCTTCCCGCCTGCGGCCTGTCGCAGCGCAAGACCGAGTACATAGCGGATCTGGCGCGCCATTTCGCCGACGGCACTATTCATGCGCGCGATTGGCCGGACCTGGACGACGAGGCGGTGATCGCTGAGCTGACCCAGGTGCGCGGCATCGGCCGCTGGACGGCGGAGATGTTTCTGATATTCAACCTGCTGCGGCCGGATGTCCTGCCCCTGGACGATCTGGGCCTGCAGAAGGCGATCTGCCTGCACTATTTCGACGGCGCGCGTCCCACGCGCGAGCATATGCGCGAGCTCGCCGCGAACTGGGCGCCGTGGCGTTCCGTCGCAACCTGGTACCTGTGGCGCAGCTTGGATCCGGTGCCGGTGGAATACTGAGTGCGCACAACGGAATTTCCGTTCGGCGCTGATTTAGTGAAGCACGAGTAGACCTGTCCTCTCGTCTCGTCGGCAGACTGACCCGATCAGCTCGCGGCGGCATACGCTGCTCGGACAGTGCGATAGAATAAGCGCTTCTTCACGTCGATCGCCAACTGCACTTTGAAGACCACTTTCCTGGAATTCGAACAGCCCATTTCCGAGCTCGAAGCAAAGATCGAGGAATTGCGTTTCGTGCAGGACGACTCGGCCGTGGACATCTCCGAGGAAATCGCGCGACTGCAGAAAAAAAGCAATACGCTGACCAAGGATCTCTACGCCAAGCTCACGCCTTGGCAGATGGCGCAGGTGGCGCGCCATCCGCAGCGTCCCTTCACCCTGGACTACATCGGCGCGCTGTTCACCGATTTCGAGGAACTGCACGGCGATCGGGCCTATGCCGACGACCTCTCGATCGTCGGTGGTCTGGCGCGCTTCAACGGCCAGTCGGTAATGGTGATAGGGCAGCAGAAGGGGCGCGATACCAAGGAGAAGATCCTGCGCAACTTCGGCATGCCGCGTCCGGAGGGCTACCGCAAAGCGATGCGGCTCATGCGTCTGGCGGAGAAATTCGCGATCCCGGTGCTCACTTTCGTCGATACGCCCGGTGCCTATCCCGGCATCGGTGCCGAGGAGCGCGGCCAGTCCGAGGCGATCGGCCGCAGTCTCTACGTTATGGCCGAACTCCGGGTGCCCGTAATCTGCACCATCATCGGCGAGGGGGGCTCCGGCGGGGCTCTCGCCCTCGCAGTCGGCGACACCGTGATGATGCTGCAATATGCGATCTATGCGGTGATTTCGCCCGAGGGCTGTGCGTCTATCCTGTGGAAAAGCGCCGACAAGGCGCCCGAGGCTGCCGAATCGATGGGCATTACGGCTGCACGTCTGAAAACCCTGGGCCTGATCGACAAGATCATCAACGAACCTCTGGGCGGGGCCCACCGCGACCACGCGGCCATGGCGCAGAATCTGAAAAAAGCGCTGCAGGATGCGTTGCGCTCGCTGGTGAACAAGGGCGCGGACGAATTGATCGAGGCGCGCTTGGACCGCCTGATGGCCTATGGCAAGTTCAAGGAAGTCGAAACCGGATAATTTGGACAGCCTCGAAGCCACGGTTCGCGCGGTGCTGCAGCCCCTGCTGTTTCCCGGGGCCAGGCTGACGCTGGGTTTGTCCGGCGGCCTCGACTCGGTAGTGCTGCTGCGGGTGCTGCGCGGGCTTGCCGGTCCGCTGGGGTTCCACTTTTCCTGCGTGCACGTCAACCACAACATCAGCCCGAACTCGAGCCGCTGGGCGGCATTTTGCGCGCGCTTGTGCAAGCGCCACAAGGTGGCGCTGGCCGTGCATGAGGTCGATGTCGCGCAGTACCGCGCCGAGGGACTGGAGGCGGCGGCGCGCCGCGCCCGCTACCAAGTCTACGCCGGACAGGACAATGCCGATTTCATCGTGCTCGCCCAGCACTTGGACGATCAGGCCGAGACTTTGCTGCTGCAACTGCTGCGCGGCGCCGGGGTGAGAGGCGGTGCGGCGATGCCGATAGTACGCGCACAGGATCGCGGCAAAAAGCACCAAGGCGCTCTGGCGCCCGCGATCCTGCGCCCCATGCTTGCGATATCGCGCCGGCAACTCGAGGCCTACGCCCGCGCCAAGAAGCTGAAGTGGGTCGAAGACGAGAGCAACGCCGACACGCGCCGCGACCGTAATTTTCTGAGGCACCGGGTGTTGCCTGTGATCGGGCAGGCTTTTCCCGGCTACCGCGCGACGCTGGCGCGCGCGGCAGGACATCTGGCGGAGGCCAGCCTGATGCTGGATCAACTGGCCCAGGCCGATGCGAAGCGCGCGGCGCAGGGAAACAGACTCGCGCTGGCGGAATTGCGGCGCCTGGGTATCCCCCGCGCGAAGAACCTGCTGCGCTGGCTGCTGCTGCGCCAGGGCCAGGCCGCACCGGAGGCGGACCGTCTGCAAGAGGGATTGCGCCAGTTGCTGGAAGCCGGCGATGACGCCGCCGTGCGTGTCACGCTGGGTGCGCTGGAACTGCGCCGCTACGCCGGATTTGCCTATCTGCTGCCGCTGCTGCCGGACCCGCTCGCGCAATTGCGGCGCGAATGGGACGGCGCTCGTATATGGCCGCTGCCCGAATTGGGCGGGACGCTGCGCTTCACGCGCAGGCATGGCGCAGGCCTCGCTTGCGCACGCGTCGGCGAGCGGGGCTTGAACTTAAGGCTGCGGCAGGGGGGCGAGAAACTGCGCCTGCAGGCCCAGGGTTCTACGCGCAGCCTTAAAAACCTGCTGCAGGAGGCGCGCCTGCCGCCCTGGGAGCGCGAGCGGCTGCCCTTGGTCTATTGTGGCAACACACTGGTAGCGGTTCCCGGTCTGGGCGTGGCAGCCGGCTGGCAGACCGGAGCCGGAAATTTCGGTTGGACGATCACTTGGCAGCGGCAGGAATAGACCGCTTCCGCGGCTTTCGTCACCCTGCTAGTGGACTGTAACGATTGATTGAGAAGTGCGTTGCACTCGACAGAATTGCTACTGCTTCTTCAGTTACAGTCCACTAGAACCATAACACCGCTTGCGCCAGAGCAGCGCTGCTCTGGCGCAGGACCGCTTCACGGTGGCCTTGACTCCAGGACATCGAGCTTAGACTGGTCGCCAATTCCAACCAGCTCTACGCGATGGTCTGCGCCATGATCGCCGCCACGCTTTTCGTTCCTTTCCCTGATAAAAATCAACATCTGCATTTCTCTAGCTGATAGGGTTGATTTGCTGGTGTGGAATATGCCATTGCTGGTCGGCGCGTGGTCCGTTTTGGAAAACGATGTCTGTTTGCAAAAACGTGATTGTTCCTTGTTACACAGTGCTCGACCAGAGCGACTCTTCAAAGGGAGGCCCGTCATGCTTGAACGCTATCGTCTCATTGCGCTGCCAGTGATGTTAAGTGCGCTTCTTTGCGCCGCGTCGGTTGCTGCTGCTCCAACGCTCTTGGGTGCGAAGTCCATGTATGAATATAAGTTGATCAACACCTTTGAAGTCAAAGGGCGTCAGGGCATTGCCAGCGATGGCAATTACTACTATGTCAGCGGCAGCAAGGCGCTGTACAAGTACGACAAAACCGGCAAGCTGCTCCTGTCCAACGAAGCGCCCTTTGAAGGCTACCCGATCGCCTCCAACCATATTGGCGGCATCGACGTTTTCAACGGCGAGATTTTCGTCAGTGCCGAAAACTTCATGGACGGTGTCGGCAAAGACATTCAGATCGCGATCCACGACGCCGATACCTTGAAGCTCAAGCGTGCCTTCAAGTTTGAGCCGTCCAGCGGTCAGGAAGAAGTCTCGGCGATCTGTGTCGATACCGACAAGCGCACGGTCTGGATGACTTCGTGGGTAGGCGAAGAGAGTGGCCGCTACATCTACGAATACAGCCTGGATTCCGGCAAGTATCTGCGCAAGGTTCACCTGCAGCCGGTTCCGCAATGGCTCCAAGGCATCCATTACTGGAAAGGCAAGCTCTTCGTGACCGCTGACGATGGAACGGCGGATCTCGACGAGCCGGATAACCTCTATCGGATTGATGTGACCGACAAAACCTACGCTCATGTCGTACGAGAAAAAGTCTTCTCGGATGTAAAGCGTCAGGGTGAGATCGAAGGCAGCGCTGTCGATCCAAAGACTGGTGAATTGCTGGTGCTATTCAATCGCGGAACCCGAATCGTACTGGGCATGCCCAAGGGCTTTTACCCCGGATATGATCGCGAAATTTCCGAAGTCTACCGATACAAAATGGTTCCCAGGTCTGCGCAGAAGAAAGCTGCAAAAAAGGTCGGGGCTCCCGCAGAGAAGAAATGATCTGGCAAGGTGTCCGCAAACCGCGCTAACTAGGGGCTGTTGACATTCACCGCATGAGACGCTCATGTGCTGAATGTCAACAGAGCCTAGAGGGCAGGGCTTCGGTTCTGCCTTTTTTTTGATGTGGCCGGCAGGCGGGAACAGGGCACCAGTCAGTCAGCTTCAAATGGATTCGCGCCAGCTTGCACAGTGAAGCGATTGTAAGTGCCGGTTCACTCAGACATGCCGCTGATTATGCCAGCGAAAGCCCTCAATCCTCGCGCGCCCTAGCGCCGAATACCAAGCTTCCTTGAAGTCCGTGTCACCCGCCTTGCTGTGCTCCTGGCAGAATTTTGCTTACGTCCAGCAGGCGACATAAAGCAAATTCGCTGATAAAATATGACGTTAAGCTTTTCCCAACCAAAAACTTTTGGAGATTTGCATGGCTTTGGAACGTACCCTGTCCATCATCAAGCCCGACGCGGTGGCCAAGAATGTCATCGGCAAGATCTATTCCCGCTTTGAAACCAACGGCTTGAAGATTATCGCTGCGCGCATGCTGCACTTGTCGCGCACCGAGGCGGAAGGCTTTTATGCGGTGCACAGGGGCCGGCCGTTTTTTGAAGACCTGGTCAAATTCATGGTTTCCGGCCCGGTGATGGTGCAGGTGCTCGAGGGCGAGAATGCGATCGCCAAGAACCGCGAGCTGATGGGTGCCACGGACCCGAAAAAGGCGGACAAAGGCACGATACGCGCCGATTTCGCCGACAGTATCGACGCCAACGCGGTACACGGTTCGGATGCCGTGGACACCGCCAAGGTCGAAATCGCCTACTTTTTCCCCGCGCTGAACATCTACTCGCGCTGAAACGGCGGCAGCCGTGAACCATAATCTCCTCGACTACGATGCCGCGCAACTGAGCGCTTTCTTCGCCGAAATTGGCGAGAAGCCGTTTCGAGCCAAGCAGCTGTTGCGCTGGATGCATCAGTACGGAGAAGCGGATTTTTCGAAAATGAGCGACCTCGCCAAGCCGCTGCGGCAAAAGCTTGCCGGCTGCGCCACCGTAGCGGCGCCGCAGATCGTAGCCGATGCCACTGCCGCCGATGGCACGCGCAAATGGCTGATAGACGTGGGCAATGGCAATGCGGTGGAGAGCGTATTCATCCCCGAGGCCAATCGAGGCACACTGTGTGTTTCTTCGCAGGCAGGCTGCGCGCTCGACTGCAAATTCTGCTCCACCGGCAAACAGGGCTTCAACCGCAATCTGAGTACGGCGGAGATCATCGGCCAGTTGTGGATCGCATCGCGCGCCCTGGCGCGCGATGCCGGCGGCACGCCGGCGCATGGCGCCGCGAAGGCGCTGGGCGGCACACCCAAAGGCGAACGTGTCATCAGCAACGTGGTCATGATGGGTATGGGGGAGCCGCTGGCCAATTTCGACAATGTGGTCGCAGCCATGCGCCTGATGCTCGACGACAATGCTTACGGCTTGTCGCGCCGGCGCGTGACGCTGTCCACTGCGGGTATCGTTCCCGCGATCGATCGCCTGCGCGACGCCTGTCCGGTGGCGCTCGCGGTATCGCTGCACGCGCCCAACGACGCGCTGCGCGACACGCTGGTGCCGATCAACAGGAAATACCCGCTGGCCACGCTGCTTGCCGCGTGCCAGCGTTATCTGCAGCAGGCACCGCGCGATTTCGTCACCTTCGAGTACGTGATGCTGGACGGCGTCAACGACAGCGCGGAACATGCGCGACAATTGATCGCACTGGTGCGCGACGTGCCGTGCAAGCTCAACCTGATTCCGTTCAATCCTTTCCCCGCTTCCGGTTTCAAGCGCTCGCCGCGCGAGGCCATCCGCCGTTTCGGCGAAATGCTGCTTTCTGCGGGGTTGGTGGTGACCACGCGCAGGACGCGCGGGGACGATATCGACGCGGCCTGCGGGCAACTCGCCGGCCGGGTGGAAGACAAAACCCGGCGCACGCGCCGTGTGGTGGAGATACAGCCATGCTGAAATCGTTTTCTTTGCTTGCGGCGTTCATTACCTGCGCCGCGCTTGTCGGCTGCGCACAGAACCCGGTGTCTTCGGAGTCCCGGGCGGATTCGGTGGACACGGGAACCGTGAGCGGCGACGTCAGCAGCCCGCTCAATCGCGCGCGCATCCATACCGAACTCGCTTCGGCGTACTTCCAA
This sequence comes from Burkholderiales bacterium, assembly GCA_035530495.1. Classification (GTDB taxonomy): domain Bacteria; phylum Pseudomonadota; class Gammaproteobacteria; order Burkholderiales; family SG8-39; genus 2-12-FULL-64-23. Next base: position 7,737 of record DATKUQ010000181.1, on the reverse strand, counting down.
CGCGGCAACGTGGGCGTCGCGCTCGAAGAATTGCGCACCGCGGTCGCGGCCGATCCGAATTATGCGCCGGCTTACAGTGTTTTCGGCTTGGTGCATATGGACCTGCACGAGAACAGCGTCGCACAGAAATATTTCGAGCGCGCCCTCTCCCTGGCGCCGAACGACCCGGATATCAACAACAATTACGGCTGGTTCCTGTGCCGCACCGGGCGCGAGGAGCAGTCCATCAACTACTTTCTTACGGCGCTCAAGAACCCCCTGTACAAGACGCCGGCGCGCTCCTATGTCAACGCCGGGCTGTGCTCTCTGAAGAAAAATGGCGGGAGCGACGCCGTCGGATATTTCGAGGGCGCGCTGCGCAGCGATCCGAACAATCTCCAGGCTCTGCTCAACTTGGCAAAGCTGCAGTACCAGCGCGGCCAGTTGGAGGCCGCGCGTGGATTTATCGGTCGCTACAACAAGCTGGTCCGGCCTACGGCCGAATCGCTGTGGCTGGCACTGCGCATCGAGCGCAAATTGGGCGACAGAGGAGCCGAGGACTCGCTTGCATTCGAATTGAGGCGGCGCTTTTCCGGGTCCCCGGAATATCAGCATTTGCTCAAGGACCAGTTTGAATGAGCGAAGCGGAACCAGCGACCGAACGCGCCAGCCCGGGAAAGGCGCTGGCGGCCGCGCGCACCGAGCTCAAGCTCAGCGTGGGCGACGTGTCGCAGCAGATAAAGTACGGGGTCAAGCAGATCGCGGCCATCGAGTCCGACGACTACGCGAAACTTCCGGGGACGACGTTCGTGCGCGGCATGATCCGCAGTTATGCCAAGCTGGTGCAGATCGATCCGGAGCCGCTGCTCGTCGATCTGGGCCGGCGCGATATCCCCGCCGCGGCCACGGTCGATCTTCGCACCAGCCGGCAAGAGCCGTTTATCGAAGGTGGCGGAAAATCGAACCGCATCTATGTTTCGCTGTCCATCGCAGCTCTGGTGGCGGTGGCGGTCGTGGTCTACGAATGGCAAATCAACCCGCTGGACACGGGCCAGGTGGTGACGATCACGCCCAAAGGGGCGAGCGAAACTGCACCTGCGCCGCCGGCAGCGCCTGCGCCGGCTCCGGCAAGCGCGCCCTCGACCCCTCAGGCAGGCGCACCCTCGACCGCTCAGGCAAGCACGCCGTCCGCGCCGGAGCCGGCAAGCACGCCGTCCTCGCCGGCTCCGGCGAGCGCAACGGATTCCGCTGGCGCAACCGCGGTAGAGGTCGCGCAGCATCCCGCCCAGACTGCTGCACCGGCTGCTGCAGCGAGCGAAAGCGTGATTCCGAAAAAGCGCATCGAACTCACGTTCGCTCAGTTGTCCTGGGTCGAAGTCAAACAGGCCGATGGCAAGATACTGCTGTCGCAACTCAACCAGCCCGGCACAAGCAAGGTGATCGAAGGGGTGCCGCCGTTCGAGATCGTGATCGGCAATGCCGCCAATGTACGCCTGACGTACAACGATGCGCCGGTCGATTTGCGGCCTTATGTCAAGGTCGACGTCGCGCGCCTGAAACTCGAGTAGCCGGCATGTCCGCCACGGCACGCAAGAGTACGCGCCAAGTGCGCATCGGGAACGTCGCCATCGGCGGCGGCGCGCCCATCGTGGTGCAGTCCATGACCAATACCGATACCGCAGATGCGCCCGCCACGGTGCAGCAGGTCTGCGACCTGGCGCGCGCCGGTTCCGAATTGGTGCGCATCACGGTGAACACAGCGGAGGCGGCGGCGCAGGTCGCGCGCATCCGCGACGAACTCGCACGCAGGAACTGCGCCGTGCCGCTGGTAGGGGATTTTCATTTCAATGGGCACCGCCTGCTCAGCCAGTATCCCGAGTGCGCCGAGGCGCTCGCCAAATACCGCATCAATCCGGGCAACGTCGGCAAGGGGTCGAAGCGCGACGAGCAGTTCGCCACCATGATCGAAATGGCATGCAAATACGGCAAGCCGGTGCGCATCGGCGTGAACTGGGGCAGCCTGGACCAGGAGCTGTTGGCGCGCCTGATGGACGAGAACGGCGCGCGCGCGCAGCCGCTGCCGGCCGATGCGGTAATGCGCGAGGCGCTGGTGGTGTCGGCGCTGGAGTCGGCCGCGCATGCGGAAAGATGGGGCCTGCCGGCAGACAGGATCGTGCTGTCGTGCAAGGTCAGCGGGGTGCAGGATCTGATTTCGGTCTATCGCGCATTGGCGGCACGCTGCGACTATCCGCTGCATCTGGGCCTTACCGAAGCCGGCATGGGTTCCAAGGGTATCGTCGCCTCGACCGCGGCGCTGTCGGTGCTGCTGCAGGAAGGCATAGGCGACACCATCCGCATTTCGCTCACGCCCGAGCCCGGCGGCGACCGCACGCGCGAAGTCGTCGTGGCACAGGAAATTCTGCAGACCATGGGTTTCAGGTCGTTTGCGCCATTGGTCATCAGTTGCCCCGGATGCGGCCGTACGACCAGCACCTATTTCCAGGAACTCGCCGCCGATATCCAGGCTTATCTGCGCCGCCAGATGCCGTTGTGGCGCGAGCAATTCCCGGGCGTGGAAGACATGCATGTGGCGGTGATGGGATGCGTGGTGAACGGCCCGGGCGAATCGAAGCAGGCCAACATCGGCATCAGCCTGCCGGGCTCGGGCGAGCGCCCGGTTGCGCCGGTATTCGTCGACGGCGAGAAAACGGTGACGCTCAAGGGCGAAACCATCGCCGGTGATTTTCAGAAAATCGTGGACGATTACGTACGCAGCCATTACGGCGCCGCCGGTACTGCCGCAAGCGCGGCCAAGAAGCCAGAAACCATTCCGATCAAGACGGCGGTGTAGGCCCTGTCAAACTGAAACGCGAACATGAGCCACACCATACAAGCAGTCCGGGGGATGAACGACATCCTGCCGGAAGAGGCGGCACTTTGGGAGGAGCTGGAGGAGACGCTGCGATCCTGGCTGCGCAGCTACGGTTATCGCAACATGCGCACGCCGCTGCTCGAGCCGACGGCCCTGTTTCGCCGCGCGATCGGCGAGGCCACCGACATCGTCGAAAAGGAGATGTACAGCTTTGTCGACGAGCTTAATGGGGAGGCGCTGACGCTGCGCCCGGAAGCCACGGCTTCGACGGTGCGCGCGGCAATCCAGCACAACCTGCTCTACGGCAACCCGCAGCGCCTGTACTACCTTGGACCGATGTACCGGCACGAGCGGCCGCAAAAGGGACGCTATCGCCAATTCCATCAGGTCGGCGCCGAAGCCCTGGGCTACGCCGGTCCGGATGTCGATGCCGAGTTACTGCTGATGTGCGCGCGGCTGTGGAACGACCTCGGGCTGGAAGACATCAAGCTGCAGCTCAACTCGATCGGCAGCCCCGAGGAACGCCTGCGCCACCGCGCGGAACTGGTGCAGTATCTTGAGGCCCACGAGGATGCGCTCGACGCGGATGCCAAGCGCCGCCTGCATACCAATCCCCTGCGCGTGCTCGACAGCAAGAACCCGCTGATGCAGCCGCTGATCGAGGCGGCGCCGCGGCTGCTGGCGCACCTGGGAGAGGCCTCGCTGGCGCATTTCGAAGGTGTGCAGCAGGTGTTGAAGGATGCAGGCATTCCCTACAGCATCAACCCGCGCCTGGTGCGCGGCCTGGACTATTACAATCTCACCGTGTTCGAATGGGTCACCGACCGGCTCGGTGCCCAGGGCACGGTGTGCGGCGGCGGGCGCTACGACGGATTGTTCGAGCAGATCGGCGGCAAGCCGACGCCGGCCTGCGGTTTTGCCATGGGGCTGGAGCGTCTGCTCGCGCTGATGCAGGAAGCGCGCGCGCCGGAACCCGCGGCCCAATGCGAAGTCTATGTGGTGCACCAGGGCAGCGCGGCCGACCGCATGGCGTTCGGCGTGGCCGAAGAGTTGCGCGACTTCGGGCTTTCGGTGCTGCAGCACTGCGGCGGCGGCAGCTTCAAGGCGCAGATGAAAAAAGCCGACGCGAGCGGCGCCGTGCTTGCGGTGATCCTGGGCGAGGACGAGGCGGCAAGCGGCGCGGCGAGCGTGAAGCACTTGCGCCAGGAGCGCGAGCAAATGCGGGTTGCGCGCGCTGAGTTGCCGGACACAGTAAGCAGTTTATTGTTTTTGGAAGAAGACTAAGAGCGCGCCTGACACGATTTCCGTCAGGCATCTGATTCGGGGGAGCATGAGGCGATGTGCCCCGAAGGTCTTGATCCCCATTGAGGGGAAAGTCCCCGTAGGGGATGGCCTCTCGCATTGTTGTTAAAGGACTAAGCATGGCGACCTACGATCTGGAAGAACAGGAACAATTGGCTGCGCTGAAAGCGTGGTGGCAGGAAAACGGCAATCTGGTGATAACGGCCGTTTGCGTGGTGCTGATCGCGCTCGCCGCTTGGAGAGGCTGGGGCTATTATCAGCGCAACCAGGCGGTGCATGCTTCGGGCCTGTACGGGGCCGTGCAGAAAGCGGCCGCTGCGGGCGACCTGAGCCAGGTGCGCGAAGCCGCCGGCGCGATTATCCAGCACTATCCGCACACGAGCTACGCCGCCATGGCGGCCTTGGTTTCGGCCAAAGCCAACTTTGACGGCGGCGACATCAAAACCGCGCGTGCGCAGCTCGCGTGGGTCGCGGAGAACGCCAAGGACGCAGGTCTGCAGGATATTGCACGCCTGCGGCTCGTCAGCGTGATGCTGGACGAAAAGGCCTACGGTGATGCGCTGAAGGTGCTGGACGCCAAACACGGCGCCGCGTTCGATGCGTTGTTTCTGGCGGCGCGGGGCGATGTCCTGGTCGCCCAGGGCAAGAAAGACGAGGCGCGCAGCGCCTATAAGGCGGCGCTGGACAAGGCGGGCGCCGGGGACCCCAGTTTGCGCGGGTCGATCCAGCTGCGCCTGGATGCCTTGGGAACGGCGAAATGAAACGCCGATTTGCACTCGTCGCAGTGCTGAGCGCCTTGCCTTTGCTCGCCGCTTGCGGTGGTGGCAGCATGGTCAGGAGCGCAATCGACACCGTCAATCCGATGAACTGGTTCGGCAGCCGCAGCGCCGCGCCGGAAATGGCGCCGCTGCCCGCGATTGTGCCGACGATCAAGGTACTCACCCTGTGGCAGGCGAACATAGGCAATTCCGAGCAGGCGATCTTCAGTCCGGCGATTGCGGGCGGCAGCGTGTATGCAGCCGCGTACGACGGTAGGATCACGCGCCTGGATGCGGCCAGCGGCAAACAGCTGTGGCGCATCAATGCGGGCGAGCATTTGACCGGCGGAGTCGGCGCCGGCGGCGGACTGGTGGTGGTGGGCAGCGGCCAGGGCGATGTGCTCGCCTTCGACAGCAGCGGCACCGCCCTATGGAAGACGCGCGTCAGCAGCGAAGTGCTGGCCGCGCCGCGCGTGGCACAGGGTGTGGTCGTGGTGCGCAGCGCCGACGGCCGCATCTTCGGCCTGGACGCGCAGGACGGCAAGCGCATGTGGTACTACCAGCGCTCCATGCCGACGCTGACAGTGCGTTCGCCGGTAGGCATCAGCGTCCACGCGGGCATCGTTTATGCCGGCTATGCCGGCGGCAAGCTGGTCGCGATCGATTTGTCCAACGGGGAGGTGCGCTGGGAAGCGACCGTCGCGCTGCCGCACGGCACTACCGAATTGGAGCGGGTCACCGACGTCATCGGTTTGCCGGTAATCGAAGGGCGCGAAGTCTGCGCGGTCGCCTATCAGGGCCGCATCGGCTGCTTTGACCTTGCCAACGGCGAGACGCTGTGGGGGCGCGAGATGTCGAGCACTTCCGGGCTGGCGCTGGACGCACGCTACGCGTTCGTCAGCGACGACAAGGGCATGGTGTATGCGCTGGACCGCAGCACCGGCACCAGTGTGTGGCGGCAGGACAAGCTGAGCCTGCGCAATCTGTCGGCGCCGCTTGCTCTGGGGCAAGAGATCGTAGTCGCCGACATCCAGGGCTACGTGCATTTTCTGGACCGCGACTCCGGTGCCTTCGTCGGCCGCGTGGCGACCGACGGCAGTCCGGTCAGCACCACGCCGCTCGCGCTGCCCGACGGCGGCTTTCTGATACAGACCCGCGACGGCGGGCTGTATGCCTTCGCCGTCCGAAAGCGAGAGTGATCAGTGCGCGATCCGTGCATGCACCGCGGAAAAACAGCCTGATCTCTTCCCGGTCGCACACGCACTCGCGCTTGATCCCCAGCCCATGAAACCCACAATAGTCATCGTCGGCCGGCCCAATGTCGGCAAATCCACCCTGTTCAACCGGCTCACGCGCAGCCGCGATGCGCTGGTGGCCGACATTCCCGGGCTGACGCGCGATCGCCATTACGGCGAAGGTCGGGTAGGCGACAGGCCGTTTTTCGTGGTGGACACCGGCGGCTTCGAACCGGTGGCGAAAGACGGCATTCTGCACGAGATGGCGAAGCAGACCCTGCAGGCGATCGCCGAGGCCGACGTGATCCTGTTCATGGTCGACGTGCGCCAGGGACTTGCGGCGCAGGACCGCAACATCGCGGCCCTGCTGCGCAAGACCGGACGGCGCGTACTGCTCACGGTGAACAAGGCCGAAGGCATGAATATCGGCGTGGTCACGGCCGAATTCCACGAACTTGCGCTGGGGCAGCCTTACGCGATCTCCGCCGCGCACGGCGAAGGCGTAAACGACCTGGTCGACCTTGCGCTCGCGGGATTCGAGCAGGAGCCCGAGGAAGAGCAGGCGCCGGACCATCCGCGCATCGCGATCATCGGCCGGCCCAACGTCGGCAAGTCGACGCTGATCAACGCCCTGCTGGGCGAGAACCGGGTCATCGCCTTCGACCAGCCGGGCACCACGCGCGACAGCATCGAGGTCCCGTTCGAGCGCGACGGCAGACGTTATACGCTGATCGACACCGCCGGCCTGCGCCGCCGCGGGCAGGTATTCGAGGCGCTGGAGAAGTTTTCCGTGATCAAGACGCTGCAGTCGGTGGACCAGGCCAATGTGGTGGTGCTGGTGCTCGATGCGCAGGCCGAGATCTCGGATCAGGACTCCCATATCGCCGGCTACGTAGTGGAAAAAGGGCGCGCGCTGGTGGTGGCCGTCAATAAATGGGACGGACTGGACGACTACCGGCGCGAGTGCGTCAAGCGCGATCTCGGACGCAAGCTCGGCTTCCTCGGATTTGCGCGTTTTCATTTCATTTCGGCCCTGCAAGGAAACGGCCTGCCGGGACTGCTGCCTTCGATCGACGACGCCTACCGCGCCGCCATGACCAAACTGTCGACGCCGCGCCTTACGCGCGTGCTGATCGAGTCGGTCGAGCGCCAGCAGCCGCCGCGCAAGGGCTTGACGCGGCCCAAGTTGCGCTACGCCCATCAGGGGGGCATGAATCCGCCGTTGATCGTGATTCATGGCAATGCGCTCAACGCCGTGCCGGAGAGCTATCGGCGCTATCTGGAGGGCCGCTTTCGCGAGGCGTTTTCACTCCAGGGAACCCCGCTGAAAGTGCAGTTCAAGACATCGACCAATCCTTACTTGAAAAAGCACTAGGCGCCCCCCATCTTCAATAGGTAGTGGAAAATGACGGAAAAATCAATTACAGTGGCAATTCAACAACAATGCTGTGGGAGACACGATGAGCGCTAAAGGGCAGTTGTTACAAGACCCGTTTTTGAACACGCTGCGCAAGGAGCACGTGCCGGTGTCAATCTATCTGGTCAACGGCATCAAGCTGCAGGGCCAGGTGGAATCGTTCGACCAGTATGT
>DATKUQ010000180.1:0-13078 GCA_035530495.1 Burkholderiales bacterium | reverse complement strand
CTTCCCGCATCGGCGGGCTGATCGTGGTGATCGACATGGTCTTTGCCGTGGTGCTGGTCCACGGCGGCCAGCTGGGTGCCTTGACCAAGACGGGCGGATGGGCGCTGGAATTGCAGAGTTTTTACTTGCTGACCGGCTTGGCGCTGTTCTTCCTGGGCAGCGGCAAGATAGCGGTCAAGCCGGACTAGAAACGCGCTGTTCCGCAGCGGGATCACTCCCCGGCGTCATCGCCTGTGCCGGCATCCTGGCTTGCGGCCGCGCCATCGCTGCCCGCACGCTTGCGCCGCAAAGCCGTGTTCTTCTCGTCGTCGGCGAAAACAAAGCGGCCGTATAGCACGCAGCCCTTCATGCCCGGGTCGCAAGGCAGATTGTTGACCCTGGTACACAAGCCGTTCAGTTCGTGTGGACAACCCCATGAGCCGGACATGATTCATCCCCTAGCGGATAGCGTTCATCGAATTTTCGCGTTCGCAGATTCGTTCGGATCGCCGCCCAGTCAACGGCGGAATCAGCGCGTCATCCAGGATACGCCATTCTGTGCAGAAGGAACTCTAGCAGGTCTTTGTACTCGATCGCGATCCATGCGATCAGGGGAGTGAGGATTATTGCGCTGATCAGGCTATACAGAAGCATGCGCTTCTTGTCCGTGCCTAGCGCCTGAAAGACGAGGATCACGGTAAATGTTCCAAGAACCAAGGGTCCGAACGTGACCGCGTAGAACAGCCCCTTCCCTTGGATAAACCGGGTGATCTTCTTGCCGCGCTTTTTCTCGATGTAACGCCTTATTGCGCCTAGATGCTCCAGCCTGTCGATCAACAGTATGATCACCGCGGCAAGGACGAAGTTGCTCATTGCCGCTGCAGCGCACACCCAGATCGCAGGCAAGCCCAATTGAACGCCAAGGGGAATCGCGATCGCACGGCCCGTCAGGGGGTTGACCGTCGTAAGAATCACCGCGATCCATTTCTCAAGTAGGCCCATGCAGTTCTCGTCCACGCAAGCGTTATATCGGAGGCTGGTCACCGCTTGACGCGGTTTCACTTCAGGCTTGAATCCGACACGCGATATCGAGATGAAGTTCAGGTCTTGGTCGAGCGCGGCCCGTTGTCCGAGATGTTCCTTCCCGCCAGGATTGGATTTTACTTTGCACGGCCCAATCTCTGTTTACAAATTCCAGACAACACCAAGCACGCGTCTCCGCCGCGCGGTCCTTCCGGGGATAGCCGCTCGGAAAAATGCGACTCTTCACCTCCCCCGCCCCGGTGACTAGCCGGAAATCCCTGGTATGGCGCGCGTTGAACTCGTTCCGCATGCATAGGCGCCGCATTTTGCTGCAGCGCCACATTTTGTGGCATGACATAAGCACAATGCACCAAGATAACGCGCACTACGGATAACAAAGTTCGGCGTCGCCGGCATCAATGCGATGTAACCATATGATGCAAAACAAGTAGAACTTTCTGGCACACAACCTGCTAAGAAGTACATCAAGAAATACGGTCGTCACCGTATCGCTTGTCATCAGCCGTAGCTCAAAGGGAGAGATGGATGTGTCAGAGCACGAGTGCGTTCACGATTGTGATCGAGGTAACTCAACAGGCATTGCGAACAAGGTGGATGAAGCGCACCGCGGGGCTCTGCGCGACGCAGCCGTGGTAGATGGCGGGGCATTTCTGTTGGCGCATTCGCGACGACGATTGTCCAAAGCAGCGATACACAGGCGCCAGTCCGGTTTCTGGTAAGTCAAATCACCGCCATATTTTCGCTTCTGATTATGTGGTCCATTAATTAGCAACCCAAGGGAGAAGTCAAGCATGGCCATCAAACGCCCCACCCTCAACCAGCTCCAAGACGTCGCGCTAAGCCTGGGCATTCACTTGTCGGAAGATCAGGCGAACACCTACAACACCCTGTTGCAGGGGAACTTCGATGCCTATGACGCGATCGATGCGATGCCCGATTTTATTCCTGCCGTCAGTTATGCGCGCACGCCGGGCTACCGGCCATCAGGCGAAGAGAACAAGTACGGCGCCTGGTATGTGAAGACGACTATCAAGGGTGCGCCCGGCGGCAAGCTGTCTGGCAAGAGCGTGGTGCTGAAGGACAACGTTTGCCTCGCCGGCGTGCCGATGATGAACGGCGCGTCGACGCTCGAAGGTTATGTGCCCAATGTCGACGCCACCATCGTGACGCGCCTGCTCGATGCCGGGGCGACGGTCGTCGGCAAGTCGGTCTGTGAATACTTCTGCTTCTCCGGCGGCTCGCATACCAGCGCGCCGGCTCCGGTTCACAACCCGCACCGCATGGGCTATTCGGCCGGCGGCTCGTCATCGGGCAGCGCGGCCTTGGTCGCGGCCGGCGAGGTCGACTTGGCGATCGGCGGCGACCAGGGCGGATCGATCCGCATGCCATCGTCCTACTGCGGCGTCTACGGCATGAAGGCGACGCACGGTCTTGTTCCCTACACCGGCGTGATGCCGATAGAACTCACCATAGACCACACCGGCCCGATCACGGGCAACGTGACCGACAACGCGCTGATGCTCGAAGTGCTGGCCGGCCCCGACGGCCTCGACCCGCGCCAGCATGCCGGTCAGACCGCCAAGCCCTACAGCGAGCTGATGAAGCAAGGCGTACGCGGCCTGAAAATCGGCATCGTCAAGGAAGGTTTCGGCTGGCCGCAGTCGGACGCCGCCGTCGACGCCAAGGTGCGCAAGGCCGCCGCGGTGTTCACCAAGCTCGGCGCCGAAGTCTCCGAAGTGTCGGTGCCGATGCACAGTGTAGGGCCGGCGATCTGGCTGCCGATCGCCGCCGAGGGCGCGACCCAGCAGATGATGAAGGACAACGGTTACGGCTTCAACTGGAAGGGCCTATACGTCACCAGCTTGATCGACTTTCACGCCGGCTGGAAGCAGCGCGCCGACGAGTTGTCGGAAACGCTGAAGCTCACGATGGTGCTGGGCGAATACTTCATCAAGCACTACCGCGGCCACTATTACGCAAAGGCGCAGAATCTCGGCCGCCAGCTAACGGCGGCTTACGACAGCGCGCTTTCCCGCTTCGATGTGCTGCTGATGCCGACGCTGCCCCTCACCGCCACGCCGCTGCCCAAACCCGGTGCGCCGGTCGAAGAGGTGATCTCGCGGGCCTTCGAGATGCTGCCCAACACCTGCCCGTTCGACGTCACCGGCCATCCGGCGATGAGCGTGCCCTGCGGCCTGGTCGATGGACTGCCGGTCGGCATGATGCTGATCGGCAAGAGCTACGACGAGGCGACCATCTACCGCGCCGCCTATGCCTTCGAACAGGCGGGCGACTGGAAGAAGATCTGAGCCGCCTTTCCGCCAACGTTTCCACTGTCAACAACGACGGCACAAACCGTCACCCAACAAGGAGTCAAGTTTCATGGATCGTCGTTCATTCATCAAAGCTTCCGGTGTCACGCTGGCCGGTGCAGTAGCGCCCATGTTTCCGCTTGCGGCCCTGGCTGGCGATCAACTGGTCGTCAGCAGCATCCTCGACCTGTCCGGAGGGCTTGATATCTACGGCAAGCCGATGGCCGACTGCATGACCTTGGCGGTCGAGGAGCAGAACGCCGCCGGCGGCCTGCTCGGCAAGCAGTTGAAGCTCGCCAGCTACGACCCGCAGTCCAACATGCAGCTCTACGCGCAGTTCGCGCAAAAGGCAGCTCTGAAGGACAAGGCGGCCGTCGTGATGGGCGGCATCACCTCCGCTTCGCGCGAGGTGATCCGACCGGTGCTGGACCGCTACAAGACGCTCTACTTCTACAACACGCAGTACGAAGGCGGTGTCTGCGACCGCGACATTTTCTGCACCGGCGTGACGCCAGGTCAGACGGTGGCCAAGCTGATACCGTATTCGATGAAGAAGTGGGGAAAGAAGGTCTACGTGCTCGCGGCCGACTACAACTACGGCCAGATCACCTCGCAGTGGGTCAAGAAGTTCGTGCTGGAAAACGGCGGCTCGGTCGCATCCATAGACTTCTTCCCGCTCGACGTAACCAATTTCGGCCCGGCGATCTCGAAGATCGAGGCTGCCAAGCCCGACATGATCGTCTCGGCGCTCGTCGGTGGCGCGCACATCTCGTTCTATCGCCAGTGGGCCGCGGCCGGCATGACGAAGAAGATTCCCCTGGCTTCGACGACTTTCGCCGGTGGCAACGAGCACATTGTCCTGTCGCCGGCCGAATGCAACGGCTTCCTGGTCTCGTACAACTACTTCCAGAACCTCGACACGCCCGAGAACAAAGCCTTCAAGGCACGCTTCTACAAGCGCTTCGGCAAGGACTACCCGAACATCACCGAGCTGGCGATGGGCACCTACCAGGGTTTCAAGCTGTGGGCCGCAGGCGTGAAGAAAGCCGGCTCCGTGGACCGCATGAAGGTGATCGAGGCGCTCGAGTCGGGCATCAGCATCGATGCTCCGAGCGGCAAGGTGACGCTGGACCCCCCGACCCACCACTGCGTGCTGAACGTGAGTATCGCCGAGGTCAAGGACAAGCAGCTCGACGTCATCAAGACCTTCCCGCAGCAAAAGCCCAGCGATACCAGTGCGGTCTGCAACCTGATAAAGAACCCGAACGACAACCAGCAGTACGTGATCAAGGCCTGATCGCGCACGCCCCCGCGACATTGGTGTCCGTCATGGAACTTGCACTCGTCATCGTCATCCAGGTGTTGTACGCGGTGGCGACCCTCTTCATCATCTCGGCCGGGCTGGCGGTCATCTTCGGGATGATGAAAGTCATCAATCTCGCCCACGGCGAGTTCATGATGCTGGGGGCCTACGCCACCATCGGCGCAATCCGGCTCGGCCTCAACCTGTGGGTCGCAATGTTCGTGGTGGCGCCCATCGCCGTCGGGCTGGTCGGGGTCGTGCTCGAGCGTTTGGTCATCCGGCGCCTGTACGGCCGCATGGTCGACACCATGCTCGCGACCTGGGGCCTGTCGCTGCTGCTGATAGGCGTCGTCACGTCGATTGCCGGTGACACCACGGCCGGCGTGTCGGCACCCTTGGGCAGCTTTTCTATCGGCGCCTATTCGCTGAGCGGCTACATCCCCGTGGTCATTGCGGTCGCGATCGCGCTCGCGCTGGCAATCCGCTGGGTTCTCATGCGTACGCAGCTCGGCTTGATCGCGCGCGGCACGATGCAAAACCCCGACATGGCAAATGCGCTTGGCGTCAGCCCGAGCCTGGTGTATTCGGTCACCTTCGCGGTCGGCGCGGCGCTCTCCGGGCTCGCTGGGGGGCTCCTTGCGCCGATCACCGGTGTGGTGCCGACGATGGGCGCGGCTTTCGTCGCGAAGGCCTTCATCACCGTCATCGGCGGCGGCCCGGCGATCCTGGCCGGTCTGGTCGGCGCATCGGCGCTGTTCGGCGCCATCAACCAGCTCGCAACGTTTGCGACCACGCCGGTCATCGGCGAGGTCGCGCTGCTCGCGGCCGCGATCGTGATGCTGCGCTTGTTGCCGCAGGGCATCACCGGCCGATTCTTCAAGGGGTCGCTGTGAACCGTTTCGCAAAGTCCTGGATGAGCGCCGCGCTAAGCCTCGCCATCGGTATTGCAATGATGCTGGTCCTGCCCGGCGTGCTGGATGATTACACGCTGATCCAAGTCACCATCTACGCGGTGATGTCGATTCTGGGCGTGAGCCTCGGCTTTATCTGGGGCTTCGGCGGCATCCTGTGTTTCGGCCAGGCGGCCTTCTTCGGGCTCGGTGCGTACACCTATGCGATAGCGGTGATGAACATGGGCGACAGCACCGGACCATTCCTGCTCGCCATCGCGGTGCCGGCGCTGTTCGCCATGATTCTCGGCTACGTGATCTTCTACGGACGCTTGTCCGACGTCTACATGGGCGTAATCACCCTGACCGTCACGTTGATCCTGTTCAACCTGATCAATTCGACCGCGGGTCCCGAGTGGAAAATCGGCAGCGCGCCGCTGGGGGGCTTCAACGGCATCCCCGCGATCCCGACGCTCAACGTGCCCGGCCACCCCAACGATGTGCTGAGCCCGAAGGACCTGTTCGACCTGACCTTCGTGTGCCTGCTCGTGGTCTACCTGGGCCTGCGCATGCTGATCAGTTCGAAAATCGGCCGGGTCATCATCGCGGCGAAGGAAAACGAGCAGCGAGTGCTGCTGTTGGGCTACGACGCGCGCGTCTACAAACTCTTCAGCTTCACGCTCGGCGGAGCCATCGCCGGCCTCGCCGGCTGCCTGTTCGCAAATTGGGGAGCGTTCACGAGCCCGACCATCTTCGGCCTCGCGCAATCGGCCCAGATCATAATCTGGGTCATCGTCGGCGGCCTGGGCACGCTGGTGGGTCCGATCGTCGGCTGCGTCGCGATCCAATGGCTGACGACGCAAATCGGCACCCAGCAGATGTTCAATTCCAACCTCGTTCTGGGCACCATCCTCGTCGTGTTCGTGCTGCTGGTGCCGCGAGGCATCGTACCCACCCTGGGTAGCCTGGGTGAGTGGGCGTTCGGCAGGATGCGACGGCGCAAGGCGTCGAGTACCACGGCTGCAGCACAGGCAGAGACCGCACCCGCAATGGCCGCGACGGAGCGTGCGACGTGACGCCGGTGATCGAGACGCGTGACCTCAACGTGCACTTCGGCGGCGTGCATGCCACCCGCGACGTCAACTTCAAAGTAGCCGAAGCCGAGCTGCGCTGTGTAATCGGCCCGAACGGCGCCGGTAAGAGCACCTTCTTCAAGCTGCTGACCGGTCAGGTAAAGCCGACCTCGGGGCAGATTCTGTTCCGTGGCGAGGACATCTCCAACATGAAGCCGCATGAGCCTGGCCGCCTCGGCATCGGCATCAAGACCCAGGTGCCCAGTCTCTTCAACGGCCTGAGCGTGTGGGAGAACGTCTGGCTGTCGGCGCGCAGCGTAAACACCGCTGAGCAATCCGAGCGCATCACGCGCCGGACGCTGGAGCGCGTCGGCATGACGGCCTATCGCGACACGACCGCCGGCCTGCTCGCGCACGGCTTGCGCCAATGGGTCGAGATCGGCGTCGTGATCGCCGCCGAGCCGCCGCTGATCCTGCTCGACGAGCCAGCCGCCGGCATGAGCGACGCCGAGGTCGCGCGCACCGCAGAACTGATCCTCGAAATCAATCGCCAGCACGCTCTGATAGTAGTCGAACACGACATGAACTTCATCCGCATGATCGCAAAGAAGGTGACCGTGCTGCACCAGGGCGCGATCATCAAGGAAGACACGCCGGACCGCATCATGAGCGACCCGCTGGTCCAGCAGATATACCTCGGCAAGAAACCGCATTGACCATGGAGCCTCAGGTGCTGGAAATCTCGGGCCTACACGCCGGATACGGGGGCATCCCCGTGCTGCACGACATCTCCCTCGAGATAGCCGAAGGCGAGTCGGTGGGCATCCTTGGCCACAATGGCATGGGCAAAACAACGATGCTGCGCACGCTGATCGGCGCGCTGCGCGCGAGCGCCGGCACGGTGCGCTTCGGCGGGACCGACGTCACCCGCTTCGCGCCTCACACGCGTGCCAAGCTCGGCATGGCCTATGTGCCCCAGGGGCGCGAGATTTTTCCGACGCTCAGCGCGATGGACAATTTGCGCATGGGCTTGGTCAAGACCGGCGAGCGCACACTACAGACGATCGAGCGGCTGCTGGAGGACTTTCCCCGCCTCAAGCCGCTGCTCGACCGCCCCGGCGGGTCGCTTTCGGGCGGCGAGCAACAGTTGCTGGCGCTGGCGCGCGCGCTCGCCGGCAAACCGACGTTGCTGCTGCTCGACGAGCCGACCGAAGGCATCCAGCCGTCCATCATCGAAGAGATCGCCGAGACGCTCGCCTCGCTGCGCGACCGCATGAAACTCACCATCGTGCTGGTGGAGCAGAACCTCGAGTTCATCGCGGCGGTTTCGCAACGCGTGTTGGTGATCAAGCGCGGCCAGATCGGCGGCGAGATTCCGCGGGAACACCTGGGCGACCTCGAGATCATGAGCCAGTACACCGGGGTTCATGGCTGAACGAAACGCTTCACGGCCCTGACATGCCGCCCTTTGGGATAGAGGCGGTTCGCTGCGAGAGCTGCAAGCTTGGCTTCTGGAATTGCCCCCACTGCCCCGCCGCAGGAACAGGCTTTTTATGAAGCGCGAAGGCGCGTAGCCGCTCGCCCGGTCCGATCCAAGTCGGCTGCCGGCACATCGCCTGCATCACTACCCGGTCACACAAGAAAGTACATGAGGACCGAAGCGAATATATTCAGGAGCAGTGCTTTTCCGAATGCCGTAAAAAACTTTTCCCGCCTCTTGACCACGCAGCTGTACGCGAAAAACAGGCAGCCAAGCAAACCGTATGCGAAGGTCGCGCTTGCGATGCGCTTGGCTTCGGAGCGCCGGTGTCCCGCAAATTGTTCCGAGGTATAGATCTTCCCTGTCTTCTTGTCGCGCCACTTGTCAGGTACCTGGCAGGTTCTTATACCCTCCGCCCCGCACGATTCGATATGCGATTTCAGCAACTCGTGTTGCGCCGCGTCGTATTCGTTAGGCAGCGGCTGATAGACGAGCAATCCCGAGAAAATGAGCGCGAGGAGATACGCAACCCAAACGATCGGCTCGATCCTTCTGAAGGTGGATTCTTTCATGGACTTGCCTCGATGCGTCCGTATGGGTCGGGCCGCATTCGGGATTATGCACCCAGGCGCCGCCTTCGGTTAATCCGCGGCATCGGCCTCGATAAGGTGCACATGCTCGGGCGCGATCGCCGCATGCGCTGGATCGCCCGCGTGCAAGCCGCGCAGGGCAGGCTCGTGCTTGGGCACGAAAGCGATCAGCCGCTGCCCCTGCAGGCCCAGGCGCACGCGTAAGTACGGACCGCGGTCGAGCAGCGCTTCGACGGTCGCCGCAAATTGGTTGACGTCGGCGACAGCGGTGGAAGGCGGAACGAGGCGGATGTTTTCCGGCCGCACGCAGGCGATGACCTCCCCGACGGGGAGTGCGCCCCCGACCCGGGCGTAAATATTGAAGGGACCGCAAGCGACCTGAGCGAGGCCGTCGCCGAGCGCACGCGCGCGCCCGCGCAGCATGGTCTCCATGCCGACGAACTCGGCCACGAAGGCATTCGCCGGCCGCTCGAACACTTCGTCGGGACGTCCCTGCTGCACCAGCCGGCCGTTGCGCATGACCGCGAGCCGGTCGGCAAGCGTGAGCGCTTCGCTGCGGTCGTGGGTTACGTAAATCATCGGCACACCGGTGTCGGCGAGCAGCGCGCGCAATTCCTCGTGCAGCTGATCGCGCGCGCGCGCGTCCAGCGCCGAGGACGGCTCGTCGAGAAGCAGCAGCGCAGGCTGCGTGGCGAAAGCGCGCGCGAGCGCGACCCGCTGCTTTTCGCCCCCGCTCAAAAAATAGGGCAGCCGTGCGCGCAGCGGCGCGATGCCGAAACGCTGCATGAGTTTCTCGGTACGCACATCGGCATCGTGTTCGCCGGCGCGGCGCTTTCCCGCCACGGTCGCTCCGAAGCGAACGTTTTCCGCGACGGTCAGATGAGGGAACAGCGCAAAGTCCTGGAACATGAAAGCGATGCGGCGGCGCTCGGGTGCAAGCGCGGTGATGTCCTGTCCGTTCAGGGTCAGCCGGCCCGAGCTGAGGCGCTGAAATCCGGCAATCGCATCCAGCAGCACGCTTTTGCCCGCGCCGTTGGGACCGAGGATGACCAGGCACTCGCCGCGATCGACGCTGAGGTCGATGTCCGCGAGGCGGATACCCTCGAGCCGCAGTCCGAGGCCCGCGACCTGAAGTGCGGCGCTCATCCTGCGCGGCAGGCCGGCCGGACCTGGGGTCCGAATGTCGCGGCTGTCACGGGTGTCACCGTACGGAGCCCGAGCGCAACTCGCGCCCGTAGGCGAGATAACGCAGTCCGATGAACAGGCCCAGGGCGATGATCAGCACCAGCAGCGCCATGCTCGCCGCTTCGTGCAGGCCGTAGCGCAGGAACAACTCGTAGATCTTGATCGGCGCAGTCATCGGATAGTAGGCGAGAATGATCACCGCGCCGACCTCGCTGATCGCGCGCGCGAAGGTCAGGGTCGCACCCGTGAGCAGGCTGCGCCATGCGAGCGGCAGCGTGATCCGCGCGAGCACCGTCCATGGCCCGGCGCCCAGCGTGCGTGCCACCTTTTCCAGCTTGGGGTCGACCGCCTCGAAGCCGATACGCGCGGCGTTCACTGCGTACGGCGCGCTCACGAACAGCATCGCGACCACGATCCCCGCGAGCGTACCCCAGAACTTGAGGCCGAACGCGTCATTGAGCGCCTCGCCGAACAGGCCGCGCCGGCCGTAGACCACGAGCAGCGCGATCCCGGCCACCGTATGCGGCACCGCGAGCGGAATATCGATCAGCGCCTCGATCGCGCGCTTTCCCGGAAATGCCGCGTGCGCGAGGACATAGGCGAGCGGAAAGCCGAGTATGGCGCCGAGCAAGGCGGTAAGTCCCGCCGCGCCCAGGCTCAAGGCGATCGCCGCGCGCACCTCGGGTCTTGCGGCGACGTGCAGCAGGTCCGCGGGCGATGGCAGTGTCGCCAGCGCCACCAGCGGCGCAACGATCGATACCAGCAGCAATCCGCCGCAGCACCAGAACGCGAGGAACAGCAGCCGCGCCCGGCCGGCGCCCGCCGGGCGCGCGCTAAGCGGGGCCGCCCGGTCGGCTTTGCTCAATCAACCAGCCCCCTTGGCGCTCCAGGGCTTGACCAGCTTCTGCAGCGACGCGGGCATCTGGGCGCGGCCGACCGCGGGCGGGACCTGGAACGTTCCGAAGCCGTGGCGCGCGAGGATCTTGCGACCCTGCGGACCGAGGACGAACGCGGCATAGGCCTCCGCCAGATCCTTGTGGGCCGCGTTGTCCGGAATGGTCAGCGCGTAGACGATGGGCTTGCCCGTCAGCGTCCCGTTCTTCGTGTGCGCGACGCCGGTCTTGTACAAGTCGGCGTAGCGGGGCTGGCTCAGATTGATCTTCGCCGGCAGCTTGAGATGGTTCAGATGATGCTGCAAGGCATCGGAGCGGTAAATCGCAAGATAGTCGATCTGGCCCAGCTGCAGCGCCGAAATAAGCGAAGTCTCGGTATCGCGCATGTTCGTTCGCGGCGCGTTGGCGAGCACGCTCTGTTCGAGGCGCGGGTCGTGGTAGTAGCGGCCGGCCAGGTTCAGCATCTGAACGGTCTGGTAGCCTGAGGGGTCGGTGTCCGGATCGGAGCGGCCGATCTCCACGCCGGGTTTCGCCAGCAGCTTGAACCAGTCGTGGCCGTTGATCTCCTTCGCATACTTGCTCTTGTCCGTATAGACGAAGGTAATCGCATTGCTCGCGAAACCGGCGTACCAGTCAGCATAGCGCTTTTGGCCGCTCTCGCCGAACAGGTACTTGGGAATCACGCTGTAGTCCGCGGCGGCGTAGAGGTCCGCCTTCTGGTGCAGCTCCGTGATCTTTTTCACCATCTTGACGCTGCCGCCGAACTCCGGCTGCACCACGACACCGGGGTGCAGCTTCTCGAACGCGCGGTCGATGTCGCGGTATGGGACGGCGAGCGTGCCCGCAGCGAAGACCGTGAGCGTGGTCTTGTCGCCGGCGCGCGCGGGCGCGGCGCCCGCGAGGACCGCGAGGCCGGTCGCGGCGAGCAAGGCATGCAGCAAAGGCTTGCGTTTCATGTGATTCTCCTTCCGGTTGTTGGTTGTTAATGGTTCGCCGAAGCGAGCGTCGAAATGAGATCCGCGCATGCGCTCGGCGACAGCAGGCGCGAGGCAATGCGAATCCCCATCGTCTTCTCCTTGCGGATGGGCCGTTGACGCCGAACGCAGGCAGCGCGCACAGCCGTGCGCTGGCCGCCTTATGCTTCCCGTCGCATGCAGAGTGAGCACTGGCGCAGCGAATGGTAGCGTATCGCGCACTCTCCGAGAATATGCAATCGTTTGCATATCATGCGGTCCGCAATCGGGTTTTCGCAGCGGTGGCTGAGCGCGCGCGGCCGGCGCCCGGCCTAGTCGATAAGCTTGCGGTCTGCGTCGTAGAAGGGAAATCGGCCGCCGTAATCGCCGATGAATATAAGGTGGCTCACCAGCCCGGCGCCTTCGCGCCAGTAGTGCACCTCGCAGGTCGGCGGCTCGAGCACGAAGTCGTGCGAGCTATCCTCGCGCAAATCGAAGACGCAGGAATGCGACGGGCTCGGCGCGATGCTTGCCGTCACGCCGTACCAGTGCGTATGGATCGGCCGATGTACGTGCCCGCACAGGATGCGGATCACCTGCGGATGCCGTTTCACCAGCGCGCCGAGCGCGTCTCCGTTGCGGCAGTTCTGCCAGTCCATGTTTGCCAGCCCCGTGAGGAACGGAGGGTGGTGCATAAACAGCGCCGTCGGTCGCTCGGGCGCGGCGCGCAGCTGCGCATCGAGCCAGGCCAGCCGCCGCTCGCAAAGTTCGCCGCCTTGCTCGCCGGGGATCGTGGTATCGAGCCCGATCAGGCGCAGCGGGTAGTCCTCGATCGCGTAGTGCAGGAATTCCGCGTCGCGGAAAAGGTAGGCGTGATCGGAGAACGCGGCGCGCAGCGCCGCTCGATCGTCATGATTGCCGGGGATAACGTAAAGCGGTATTGCGAGCGGCGCCAGTATCTCGCGCAGCAAGGCGTATTCCTCGGCCTTGCCGAGGTCCACCAGGTCACCCGTGCACAGCGCAATGTCCGGCCGCGGACTGAGCGCGTTCAGGTGCGCCACGCAGTCGCGAAGCTTCTGTGCCGAGTCGACTGTGCGGTAGGCAAGCCTGCCCGCGGCCTTGATATGGGTGTCGGTAATTTGCGCGATCAGCATGGCGCTAGTCCATCCCCTTGGACGCGCACTAAGCGCCGAGCGTAAGCAGCGCCCCGGGCTCGATGCTGAGTCCGATCGCCTCGCCGATGCGGAACTCGCGGTGCTCGGTGGTTTCCACAATGATGGGCTCGGCATCGATCTCGCTCACGTGCAATCTGGTGCGGTCGCCCAAGAAGAACTGCGCACTCGTCTTGCCCCGCAGCGGCGCACCCTCGAGAGGAA
>DATKUQ010000179.1:0-7500 GCA_035530495.1 Burkholderiales bacterium | reverse complement strand
AGCCATGCGCGCTGTTTCGGCACGGCCCCGCGCGGCCTGTGGCCGGCCGAAGGTTCGATCTCCGAAGGCTTGCTGCGCGTGCTCAGCGGGAACGCCTTGGGATGGGTGGCAAGCGGCGAGCAAGTGCTCGCTAACAGCCTGCGCGCGGCCGGGCCTGGTGACGAGCCGCGGTCGCGCTACCTGTACCGGCCGTACCGGCTGGACGCCGCGCCGGACCTGCTCGTGTTCTTCCGCGACGACAAGCTATCGGACCGGATCGGTTTCGAGTATCAGAAATGGTATGGCAGCGACGCTGCGGCCAATTTCGTCGGCGAACTGGAACGCATCGCGGCGGATGCGCCGCCGGATGAGCGTCCCACGGTGAGCGTGATCCTCGATGGCGAGAATGCCTGGGAGCATTATCCGTATAACGGCTATTATTTTTTGAGCGCGCTGTACCATGCGCTGGAATCGCACCCCTTCATCCGCACGACAACTTACGCCGCATTCCTGCAGGCGCGCTCGAACGACGCCGGCGCATCCGTCGGCGCGGCCGACGCGGCAACGCGTCCGCTCGAGCGGCTGGTTGCCGGAAGCTGGGTGTATGGCAACTTCGCCACATGGATCGGATCGCACGACAAGAATCGCGCCTGGGACCTGCTGTGCGCGGCCAAACAGAGCTTCGATCTGGTCAGCGCAAGCGGGCGGCTGGATGCTGAGCGCCGCGCGGCGGCCGAACGGCAACTGGCCGATTGCGAAGGCTCGGACTGGTTCTGGTGGTTCGGTGATTACAACCCGGGTGCGACCGTGGCGAGTTTCGACCGGCTGTACCGGGCGAAGCTCGCCAACCTTTACCGCCTGATCGGCCTGCAGGCCCCGACGGAGCTGGCCGAGCCGATTTCCCATGGCCATGGCGAACCCGAAGGCGGGGGCAGCATGCGCCGCGCGAGCGCTACGGGCAGCGCCGGCTGAGCGGCGCCGCCGCCCGTGTTGAAACCGCGCTCAGTCCGAATGCCGCGCTTTCGCGACGATCCGGTGCAGGCTCTCGGTATCGACAATCCTCAGCTCTTTGTTGTGCACCTGGATCAGGCCGGTCTCATCGAAGCGGGACAAGGCGCGGCTGACGGTCTCCTGGGTCAGGCCGAGGAAGCTTCCCAGATCGAGCCGGGTCATGCGCAAGCTGAAGCGGGTATCGGAGTAGCCGAGGCGAGCGTAGCGTTCGCCGAGGATCAGCAGAAACGCCGCCACCCGGGCTTCCGCGCCCAGCGAGCCCAGCAGCCACATCTGCATGTGTTCGCGCACAAGCTGGCGGCTGAGGAGGCGGTAGACGAATTTCTGCAGCGCCCCGGCCTTGCTGCCCAGGTGGGCCAGCCGCGGGAAGGGGATGATCGCCACTTCGCTGTCTTCTAGCGCCACCGCTTCGGTGCGGTAATGCTGCGCATCGATTCCGTCCAGACCGAGCATATCGCTAGCCATGGGGAAGCCCAGTACCTGACAGCTGCCGCTTGCGTCGAGCAACACGTTCTTGAAAATGCCCGAGCGGACGGCGTATACATGGCCGAAGGGATCACCGGCGCGGTACAAGGCGGCGCCTTTTTGCACGCGGCGCAGAGTGAAGTGCACGCCAGTGGCGATTTCGGTGTCGTCGAGTCCGACTTTCAGCAGCGCGGCGAGGTCCTGCAGGCTCAGCGAAGCAGCCCCGCTCGGCGCTTGCGCGCCGGTCTGCACATCATGGAACTTAGCTCGTTGTTGCATGGCGACATTCATGTGGTTGGATCGGATACGGCCTGCTCGTGCATGCAAGAAAGCCATAGAGTGACTTCCTGCGATGCAACACAAGTGTAGGTTGCCTGGAGGAGCGGCGACATCGGGCGGGCCTGAACCTCGACTACCGGGATTACGGTAGTTCCGGGACTTGACGCAAAATCAAGCATCGGGCCGGAGAGGCCGGCCGCGGTCTCAGGCCGAAGTGAGCCCTTCGCGTATGGCGTACCGGGTCAGTTCGGCCACGTTATGCAGATCGAGCTTGCGCATGATGTTGCGCCGGTGCACTTCGACTGTGCCGGTTGCGATATTCAGGATTTCGGCGATCTGTGCCGAGGTCTTGCCTCTTGCGAGCAGCTGCAGCACCTCGCGCTCGCGCCGGCCCAGCGTTTCGCTGCTCACTCCCTGCGGTGAGTGCTTGCGCAGGCTGTCGACCAGCGCCGCGGTGGCCTCCGCGTACAGATAGGTCTCACCCCGCGCTACGGCGCGTATGCCGTGCAGCAGTTCCTCGCTGCCCGCCGATTTGACGACGTAGCCGCTCGCGCCCGCCTGCAGCATTTGCAGCATGATGCGCCGGTCGGCAAACGTGGACAGGGCGAGTACCTTGACCGTCGGTGTCTGGGCGAGAATGCGGCGAGTCGCCTCGATGCCGCTCATGCCGACCAGGCCGATGTCCATGAGCACTACGTCCGGCGACAGTTCGCGTGCGAGCTCGATCGCCGCCGGACCGTCGTCGGCCTCGGCGACCACCTCGAAGTCGCCGGTCTTTTCCAGAATTGCGCGCAGGGCTTCACGCAGCATTTTATGGTCGTCCACCAGCATCAAGCGAACGCTCATTGCCCAGTCCTGCCGGATTTGGCCTGAGGCGGCGCGATCAGCGTAATAGTCGTCCCTTCCCCCGGGCGGCTGTCCACATGCATTTCGCCGCCGATGAACTCGAGGCGCTCGCGTGCGCCCATCAGCCCGAGGCCGCCCTTGCCCGGTGCTGCTCGAAGCATTTCCTGATAATCGAAGCCGCATCCGTCGTCGCTCACGGCAAGCATGATGCGTTTGCCGCTGCGCAGGCTGGTGACTTCCGTGATGCCTGCCCCGGCATGTTTAGCGACATTGATGAGGAGCTCGCGTACGGCGCGAAACAGCGTGGTGCGGGAGGGCTCGTCCAGGGGTTTGGCTGCGCCGTCGTCGCTCAGGCGCACCTGCAGGCCGTAGACCCGCTCCATTTCCTCGGCCAGCCACTCCAGCGCCGGGACGAGCCCCAGCGTATGCAGCACCGGGGGGCTCAACTGGAATGCGAGCGTGCGTATCGACTTGTTGGCGCGATCGACGAGGTCCTCTATCTCTTTGAGCCCGGCCGCCAGTTCGGCGCCGCGCTTGCGGCTGCGCAGCTCGGTCAGCTTGTGCTTGACGATGGCGAGCACCTGGCCTAGGTCGTCATGCAGGTCCTGCGCCAGCGAGCGCCGCTCGCGCTCCTCGGCCAGGGACAGCTCTCCTGCCAGAGAACGCAACTGGGCGGTGCGCTCGCGCACCTTCTGCTCCAGCGACGCGGTCGTCTTATTTTGCGCGCTGACCAGCGCGACTGCTTTCTTTACTGGCCTTGCGGGTTTGCGCATCGCTCGTTTTTGCCGGGTGAGGGCGGATCGCCTTATATGCAATTTCTAGAGGAGCTTGCACGCTTCGTCGAACGTCGGCCTCGGGTTGCGTGGCATCACTTTCGAAGGATCGCCATAGCCGAGATTGCACAGGAAATTCGACTTGATGCCGGTACCGGCGAAGAATTCGGCATCCACCTTGGCGTTGTCGAATCCGGACATCGGACCGCAGTCCAGGCCGATGCAGCGTGCGGCGAGGATGAAATAGCCGCCCTGCATCGAGCCGTTGCGAAACGCTATCCTCTCGTTGTTCGCCTTCTTCTCCGCGCCTGCGAATATGTCGCGCGCGTTCTGGTTGTGCGGGAACAGCTTGGGCAGCAGCTCGTAGAACTCGGTGTCGTAGGCGATGATGGCGGTCACTGGCGCAGCCATGGTTTTGTCCACGTTGCCCGGGCTGAGTGCGGGCTTTAACCTCTCCTTCGCCTCGCGGCTGCGCAGGAACAGGATGCGCGCCGGGTTGGTGTTCATGGTGGTCGGCGCCCATTTCATCAGCTCGTAGAGCTTGCGTAACTTGTCGTCGCTCACCGGCTTTTGCTGCCAGCCGTTGTGCGTGCGCGCATTGCGGAAAATCAGGTCCATGCCTTCGAGGCTCAGCGTCATGATCGGGGTCTCCGCTAGGGTGAAAAAATCGATTATAGGCGAATGCAATGCCGGTGCAGGCGACGCAGTGCGACAGCAGTTTCCGAACGACGCTTTGCGCCCGAAGTGGGAGGGCGCTTCGGCCGCAGTGACTGCCTGGCAGCATGGACAGGCAGGCGATATACCTTTTGCATCTTAATATATTACTTTCGATATATATATTATCCAATTGTTTTTTAACAATTTTGTAATTCCATAATTTGTCGATGGAATCGCTTTTAAGCCTTTGTCTCAATTGGAGAAATCTTCAATTCTGTCCTTGACCTGAACCATTAACTCCTCTAAAGTGGGAAATAGTAGCTTTTAGTGGGAAATTATGGGATTTCCTGCAAGAGCCACTCACACGAATAAGGGGGGGCGATGTTTCAGGGTGCGGCAGCCTTAAGCCTGGATGCCAAAGGGCGCCTAACCGTTCCCTCGCGCCATCGAGACGCGTTGCAGGGAACATCTACCCCCGCTGCCTCCAGTCTCGTACTCACCGCACACCCCGATGGCTGCCTGCTGCTTTATCCGGCGAGCGCCTGGGAACCGATACGCGCGCGCGTCATGGGCTTTCCCGCGCTCGATGCGCGCTTCTCGGTGTGGAAGCGGCTGCTCGTGGGTTTCGCCGAGGAAGTCGGAATCGACGCCGCCTGGCGCGTGCTGATTTCCCCAGAACTGCGCAAGTTCGCCAGCCTTGAAAAATCCGTAATGCTGGTCGGACAGGGCAGCCATTTCGAGATCTGGAATCAGGACACCTGGGAAAAACAATTGCGGCAGCTGACGGCGCAGACCCAGTTGCCGCCCGGGATGGAAGATTTTGCTCTGTGACCGCTCTTGCGGCCGGGGAAACGGACGCCGTGGCGGCGCAAGACGCGCACCAGACGGTGTTGCTGCAGGAGGCGGTCGACGCTTTGGCGATACGCGCCGATTCGAGGCGTGCGGAAGGCTGCTACGTCGATGCAACCTTCGGGCGCGGCGGACATAGCCGCCTGATTTTGGAGCGGCTGGGCGCGCACGGGCGCCTGGTCGCGCTCGACCGCGACCCGCAGGCTGTCGCGGCTGCAACAAGAATAAACGACGCTCGCTTTTGCGCGGTGCACGCGAGTTTCGTCGAACTGACCGAAGTGCTCGCGCGCCTCGGTCTGGAGGGTGTGGATGGGGTGCTGCTCGACCTGGGTGTGTCTTCGCCGCAGCTCGACGACGCCGCGCGCGGCTTCAGTTTTCGCCGCGACGGCCCGCTCGATATGCGCATGGACACGAGCCGGGGGCAAACCGCCGCACAGTGGCTGGAAACGGCCGGTGAAGTCGAGATCAGGGAGGTGATCCACGATTATGGTGAAGAACGGTTTGCTAAACAGATTGCAAAGGCGATTGTTGCTGCTCGGCAGCGAGAGCCGGTCGTCACCACAGGGCAACTTGCCGCTATCGTGGGTGCGGCCGTCCGCACGCGGGAAAAAAACAAGGATCCGGCGACGCGTACCTTCCAGGCTATACGGATTTACCTCAATCAGGAGCTTGCGCAATTGTCGTTAGCCCTGCCGCAGATCCTCGAGCTGCTGCGACCGGGCGGGCGCCTGGCGGTGATCAGCTTTCACTCGCTCGAGGACCGCATCGTGAAGCGCTTTATGCGCGACGCGGTGCGCGCCGATGTGCCGATACGCCTGCCGCTGCGCGAGCGCGAGCTGCCGCAGTCGCGGCTGCGCCTGGTCGGCAAGCCGCTGGGAGCGTCGGCGCAGGAGATCGCCGCCAATGCGCGCGCGCGCAGCGCGACCCTGCGCGTCGCCGAACGCACCGGGGCCTGAATTGGCGCGGATCAACCTCATTCTGCTTGCGCTGCTCGTCGCCTGCGCGCTCGGTCTCGTGACCTCGCAGGACAAGACGAGAAAGCTGTTCGCCGAACTCGAGAGCGAGCAGGACCTGGCCAAGCAGCTCAACACCGAGTGGGGGCAGCTGCAACTCGAGCAGAGCACCTGGGCGATGAACGCGCGCGTCGAGAAGATCGCGCGCGATCGCCTGCACATGAGCGTGCCCGATGCGAAGCGCATCCAGATCGTCGTGATGCCCGCGGCCGCGGGGGTGGGACAATGAACCACGCCGCCAGTCCGGTGCTGGCGCCGCACCTGCCGCTGTGGCGTTCGCGCCTGCTGCTCGCGCTGATCGCCGGCGGCTTTCTCGTGCTCGCCGGTCGCGACGTGTATCTGCAGGGTTTGAACCACGATTTCCTGCAGCAGCAAGGCGAATCGCGCTACAGCCGCGTGATCGAGATCAGCGCCACGCGCGGCAAGATCACCGACCGCAACGGCGAGCCACTCGCGATCAGCGCGCCGGTGAAGTCGGTATGGGCGATCCCGGAGGAGGTCCATTTTTCCGCGCAACAGCGCAGCAAGCTCGCGGCCCTGCTGGAAATGTCGCCAGCGGAAATCGACAAGCGTCTGAGCGAGGCCACCGGTTTCGTCTACCTCAAACGTCAGATTCCGCCCGAGCTCGCCGAGCGCGTGCGCGCCTTGCACATACCGGGCTTGTTCCAGAACCGCGAATACCGCCGCTACTATCCCGACGGCGAGGTGATGGCGCAAGTGCTCGGTTTCACCGGCGCGGACGACGAAGGCCAGGACGGCATCGAACTCGCTTACCAGTCGACGCTGGCGGGCAAATCCGGCAGCCGCAGGGTGATCAAGGATCGCCTGGGGCAGATCGTCGAAGACACGGAATCGATCCGCGCCGCGCAGAACGGCAGCAACCTGGTGCTGTCGCTGGACGCGAGACTGCAGAATTTGGCATTTTCGCAATTGAAGCTCGCCGTGGACAAAAGCAAAGCCAAGGCCGGCTCAATGGTCGTGCTCGACGCGAAAACCGGCGAGGTGCTGGCGCTTGCCAACCTGCCCAGCTACAACCCCAACAATCGAAGCAACTTGTCCGGCGCGCAGCTGCGCAATCGCGCCATCACCGACAGCTACGAGCCGGGCTCCACGCTCAAGCCGTTTACCGTCGCGCTCGCCATCGAGCGCGGAGCAGTCACGCCGGACACGATGATGGATACCGCGGGGGGCACCCTGACCATCGGCAAAGATACTATTCACGACGCACACCGCTTCGGCGACATGACCGTGGCGCAGGTGATTCAGCGCTCGAGCAACGTCGGTGCGGCGAGGATCGCGCTCGGCCTGCCGCCCGAGGCGATGTGGGACATGTTCGAAAGCGTCGGCTTCGGTAATCCGCCGCCGCTCAATTTTCCAGGTGAGGCGAGCGGCAAGGTGCGACCGTACAAGACCTGGCGGCCGATCGAGCAGGCGACCATGGCTTACGGCAATGGAATCTCGGTGTCTCTGATGCAGCTGGCACGCGCCTACACGATATTCGCCGACGACGGCGTATTGATGCCGCTGTCGCTGCTGCGTCTGGATACCCCGCCCATCGGCAAGCGGGTCATCCCTGCGGCTACCGCGCGCGAGATGCGCGCCATGCTCGAACTCGTGGTGCAGCCGGG
>DATKUQ010000178.1:0-3372 GCA_035530495.1 Burkholderiales bacterium | reverse complement strand
TGCGGCGGCGATGGTTGCGGCGTCAAGCGGCTTGCCTTCGAGCGCGGCCTCTACATGGCTGGCGCGCAAGGGCGTGGGCGCGACCGACCCCATGGCTACACGCACATCGCTGAGCCTGCCGCCGGCGATGCGCGCGCCCAGGGCCACCGAAACGGTGGAGATCTCAAGCGCGGGACGCGGTCCAGATTTGCGGAACCTGCCGACGAAGTCGGCCGCAGGCCGGTCGAACACGATTGCCGTGAGCAACTCTTCCGGCAGTTTGACGGTCTTGCCGGGACCCACGAAGAACTGTTCCAGCGGTACCTGCCGCTTCTGCACGGCGCCGTCGCGCCAGCATGCGAGTTCGACCGAGGCGCCCAATACCAGCAAGGCCGGGCTCATGTCGCCGGCCGGCGAGGCGTTGCACAGGTTGCCACCCACCGATGCCGCGTTGCGAATCTGCTCGCTGGCGAAATGCTCGGCCGCCTCGACCAGAACGGGCGCGATTACAGCGAGCGCGGGGTTGCGGCGGATTTCGCTGATTGTCGTTAGGGCACCGATGCGAACCTTGTCACCCGTGGCTTCAATGCCGCCCAGTCGTTCGATGCGGCGAATGTTCAGCAGTTTCGCTTTGTATTGACGCATGCCGGATTCGATCTGTGGTGCGAGATCCGTACCGCCGCACAATACGGTGGCATCGCCGTCCGCCATTGCCTGCAATGCCTCGTCCAAGCGGCGAGGCGCCAGATAGCTGGTTATCTCCTGCATGGACCGCTCTCGATCCTGGAGCTGACACAAACTTGCCTGGCTCGGCAAGGCGCATCAAGCACTTGGGCACTTCCCCAGTACGCCCAAAGGAAGGATGGGAAACTCAATCGCATTTGAGAGTATCTCCGCGTTTGGCAGTCATAGTCAATCATAAGAGATTCCAGTTGAACGGCTCTGCTTGCATTCGAGCCTTCGAGACTGTTTGCCACCTCGAGTTGTAAAGCTCCCCGGCTCGCTGCGCACGAGATCGAAGCCGCGCCGCTCCCGGAATTCTGCGCTCACGCGATGAGCGATGAGGTCGGCGTCACCGAGCTCGTGCCACAAAGTTAGCGCAGGCGCCTGCTCCAGTCTGGAGGGCGGGAGGTACCGCTGGATTTCGGACATCGGCATTTCCTTCGAAGCGGACTTCAAAAACGAATCGGTTCCTTATAGCGTCCGTATACCTTTACCATTTCATGCGTGATTTCGCCGACGCTGGCGTACGCTTTCACCGCCTCGACGATGGCGGGCATGAGGTTCGCGCCGGCCTGCGCGTCCTGGCGCACGCGCGCCAGGGCTTGGTCGACCTTGGACTGGTCGCGCTCGGTGCGTACCTGCTTGAGGCGTTCGATCTGCACCCGCGCATCCTCTTCCTTGTACGGATGGAATTCGACCGGATGGTCTTCCTCGCGCTCGTTGCGGTAGCGATTGA
Organism: Burkholderiales bacterium; assembly: GCA_035530495.1. Taxonomy (GTDB): domain Bacteria; phylum Pseudomonadota; class Gammaproteobacteria; order Burkholderiales; family SG8-39; genus 2-12-FULL-64-23. The sequence goes on along the minus strand of DATKUQ010000178.1, from coordinate 1,934 downwards.
CGCCCACCTTGGGAAAGCGGCCGGACTCGATGTCGCGCTGCATGCGGTAGGCCTGCGCCGAAACGCGGGCCTGGATGATCCCCTCCGATACCAGTTTGACAATGCCGCCTTCAGCGTCCGTTTCGGCCATGATTTCGACGATCTTGTCGCGCATCTGGTTGGTCATGGTCTCGACGTAGTAGGAGCCGGCGAGCGGATCCGCGGTTTCGGTCAGGCCCATTTCCTCGATCAGGATTTGCATCGTGCGCAGCGAAATGCGCGCCGAGTATTCGGTGGGGATGGTGTAGGCCTCGTCATACGAACATAAGGCCATGGTCTGCGCGCCGGAGAGCGCGCTGATCAGCGCGTAGTAGGCGCCACGCACGATATTCATTTCCGGTTGCTCGAAAGTCAGGCCGCCGCCGCCGCCGCCGGCGATCATGCGCAGCCACATCGAGCCCGGTTTTTGCGCGCCGTACTCCTCCTTCATGATCTTGGCCCACAGGCTGCGGCCGGCGCGGAATTTGCAAACCTGCTCGAAGATGTTGCCGAAGATGTTGAAGTTGTAAGACAGCCGTCCGGCGAATTCGTCGATGGAGAGTCCGCGCTTGAGCGCCTCGTCGGCATAGGCCTTGGCGATGCAGAAGGCGTAGGCCATTTCCTGCGCCGGCGTCGCGCCCGACTCGCGGATGTGGTAGCCGCAGACCGACACCGGGCTGTACCTGGGCGCGTGCGTAGCGCAGTACTCTATGGTGTCGCCAACCAGCTTGATCGAGGGCTCGACCGGATAGACCCAGGTGCCGCGGCCGATGAATTCCTTGAGGATGTCGTTCTGCGCCGTGCCGCGCAGTTGCTTCAGGTCGTAGCCGCGCTTCTCCGCCATGGCGAGGTACATGGCGATGAGGATCGCCGCCGCGCCATTGATGGTGAGCGACACGGTGATCTTGTTCAGATCGATGCCGTCGAAGGCGACTTCGAAGTCGCGCAGCGTGTCGACCGACATGCCGACGCGGCCGATCTCTCCCTCGGCCAGCGGATCGTCCGAATCCAGACCGATCTGGGTCGGCAGGTCGAAGGCGACGTTGAGTCCGGTCTGGCCGTTGGCGATGAGGTATTTGAAGCGCTGGTTGGTCTCGGCCGGATTGCCGAAGCCCGCGTACTGGCGCATGGTCCAGGGCTGCTTGCGGTACATCAGCCGGTGGATGCCGCGGGTAAAGGGATATTCCCCGGGCAGGCCGACCATGTCGTAGCCGCCGCTTTTTGCTACATCCTCCTCGGTATAAAGCGGGTTGACCTCGATGCCCGATTCGTTGACTACGGGCTTGAGTTCGGATTTTGCGCGCTCGTTCATATGCCGTCGCCCTTAACATTTTGCCGGATGTAGTCCACGATGGCGTCGAGCTTGGAGCCGGTAGGGAAGATGCCTTTGAAGCCCAGTTCGTGCAGCGCCGCGTGGTCCTGCTGCGGAAGGCTGCCGCCAATCAGCCAGAGCTTGTCGGCGAGGCCGTCGGCCTCGAGCAGCGGTTTCAGTTTTTTGCAGAAAGGCAGGTGCGAGCCGGCCATGCTGGACAGGGCGATCACGTCCACGTCCTCCTCCAGCGAGATGCGTGCCACCGCTTCGGGCGTCTGGCGCAATCCGGTATAGATCACTTCGAAGCCGGCGTCCATGAGCGCGCGCACGACGATTTTGGCCCCCTGGTCGTGCCCGTCCAGGCCGGGTTTGGCGAGCAGTACCTTGATTGGCTTCATGTGCTGGTTAACTCCTTGGCGACGATGAGTTTCAGTATCTCGCTGGTGCCGCCGCCGATCAGCAGGAAGCGCACGTCGCGCAGATAGCGCTGCACCGGATATTCCATGGCATAGCCATAGGAGGCGAGCACCCGGGCCGCCTGGTCGCAGATGCTCGCCGCCGCTTCGCTCGCGAACAGCTTGGCCATCGCGGCCTGCTTGTGGTG
>DATKUQ010000177.1:0-3394 GCA_035530495.1 Burkholderiales bacterium | reverse complement strand
GCTGCGCCGCGACCAGGTCGGGCAGCAAGGCCGCGTCGGTGTGCCCCTCGCGCGCGCAACGCAGCGAATATTGCGCGCACCAGTCGCGAAACGCGGCCGCATCCTCGTTCAGCTCGTCCGAGCGCAGGCTGTCGAGCAGCCGCCAGGCGTGGCCGGCCCGCCAGGCATCGGCCGCAAGCGCCGCGGTCTCGGGAATGGCGAGCAGCGCTTCGCCCGCATGCGAGCGCCGGATGATGTCTTCCCACAAGGCGCTCTCCTGCGCCGGCGTCAGCAGCACGGGCAGCCCGGACGCACGCTCCGAATACAGCAGGTCTTCATAGAAGCGCACAAGGATTGCGTCGTACGGCAGGATGTCGGCCGACTCCCAGGCGCTGCCGCCCAGCGCCGCCTGCGCCGCGTCGAACTCGCGCGCCAGCGCCTGCGCCAGGCGGCGGTTGGGCGTCAGCACGGTGAGGCCGCCGGCGAGCCCTGCGGCAAGACGGGCGAATAATTCGAATTTGGAGAGTGTCGCGATAGGTGCGCCGGGCATGGTGGCCTATGATATCCCACGCCCGCAGGCGCGTTCAGCGCGGCATCGACTTCGACGACGGCCAATTCGACGGGGCGCTGTCCGCCGATGGACAGGTGCTCGCCACCTACCTGCACGGCCTGTTCGACGACCCCGCCGCATGCCAGGCCTTGCTCGGCTGGGCCGGGGCAGCGCCAGTGCCTGCGTCAGGTGTTGGCAAACTTTCTGTCGCGTTCGTGACTGTGGTCACATTCATGCGTTGGCGGAGGGATTACCATTGATCAGCTTCCCTAGGTAGGCTTGCCAAATCGATGGTCGATCCCGATCTGCTGTTGCTCGCGCGTGCCCAGTTCGCGCTGAACATCGGCTTCCACATTCTGTTCCCCAGCATCACTCTCGCGCTGGCGTGGTTTCTGCTGTACTTCCGCATCCGCTACGCACGCAGCGGCGACCCAGCCTGGCTCGCGACCTACAAGCTGTGGACCAAGGTGTTCGCGCTGACCTTCGCGATGGGGGTGGTCACCGGCATCACCATGTCGTTCCAGTTCGGCACCAACTGGCCCGGCTTCATGACTCATGTCGGCAACATCGCCGGGCCGCTGCTCGGCTTCGAGGTGCTGACCGCGTTCTTCCTCGAAGCGACCTTTCTCGGCGTGATGCTGTTCGGTATGAACCGCGTGCCCTCCTGGGTGCACATCGGGGCGACGCTGCTGGTCGCCATCGGCACCCTGCTGTCGGCTTTTTGGATCCTTGCGCTCGATTCGTGGATGCAAACCCCGGCAGGGGAGGTGATAAGCGGTGGCGTGCTGATCGCGGGCGACTGGCTGCGAGTCATATTCAATCCGTCTTTCCCCTACCGCTTGACGCATATGCTGCTGGCCTCGGGGCTCACCGCATCGTTCGTGGTCGCCGGGCTGTCCGCCTGGCGCCTGCTGCGCGCCCCGGGCGACGCCTCGGCTTTGCGCACGCTGCGCACCGGCATCATAGTTGCCGCGGTGATCGCCCCGCTGCAGATATTCGCAGGCGACCAGCACGGGCTGAATACGCTGGAGTACCAGCCGGCGAAGATCGCCGCGATGGAGGCGCTGTGGCGCACCGAGCGCGGTGCGCCGCTGGTGCTGTTCGCCGTGCCGAATGCGCAAACGCAGCACAACGATTTCGCCATCGACGTGCCGCACGGCGCAAGCCTGATCCTCACACATAGTTTTAACGGCGAGGTGAAAGGCATCGACGCGTTCGCGCCCGACACGCCGCCGGTGGCACCGGTGTTCTTTGCGTTTCGCATCATGCTGACCTTGGGCGTGCTGATGCTCGCGCTTGCCTGGACCGGCGCCAGGACGCTGCGCGGGGGCCGCACGCCGCCGCGATGGCTGTTGTGGACATTCGCCGGCGCGACATTCTCCGGTTGGCTGGCGACGCTCGCGGGCTGGGTGGTGACCGAGGTGGGGCGCCAGCCGTGGCTGGTCACCGGCATATTGAGGACGTCGCAGGCGGTGGGCCACACCGCAGCGGCGTCGCTGGGCGCGAGCCTCACCGGCTACGTCTTTGTCTACTCGCTGATGCTCGCGGCCTACATCGTGGTGATCACCCACCTGGCAGGAAAGGGGGCGGCATGATGAGGGAGCAGGGGGCCGCCGACGTGAGGAACGGGTACGCCTGCGCGACGCGAAGATCTCTGTATGTAGGTGAGCGCATCTGGACGGCGGCCCTGTGTGTCCGGGCTCGGGGCGCATCCCCATCTCTCGATGAGGCCCCTGCTTCGCCTCGCCGGCCACTGCCCCTTGCAGCCGGGATGCGACCGGCCGCGATTGCCGCCAGCCGCCGACAGTGGTTACGATCGAACCGGGACGCCGCAACGGAGGCGGCTGCGTCTTCGCAGGAGAAAGCAGCATGAACCTCGACCTGCCGCTTATCTTCGCCGCGCTGATGGGCATCGCGGTGCTCGCCTACGTTGTCCTTGACGGCTACGACCTGGGCGTGGGCATGCTGATGCCTGCGGCCGACGCGCGCGAGCAGGACTTGATGGTGTCCTCGATCGGTCCCTTCTGGGACGCGAACGAAACCTGGCTGGTGCTGGGCGTGGGGCTCCTGCTGGTGGCGTTCCCGGTGGCCTACGGCGTGGTGCTGGGGGCGCTGTATTTGCCCGTCGCGGCCATGCTGATCGGGCTGATGCTGCGCGGCGTGGCGTTCGAATTCCGCGTCAAGGCCGAGGGTTGGCACCGCGAGCTGTGGAACTGGCTGTTCTGGCTGGGCTCGTTCATCGCTTCGTTTTCGCAGGGCCTGATGCTCGGTCGCTACGTTACCGGATTCGAATCAGGTTTCGGCTATCTGCTGTTCGCCCTGATCGTGGGCGCCTCGCTTTGCGGCGGCTATGTGCTGCTCGGGGCGACCTGGCTGATCTACAAGACGGAAGGCACGCTGCAGAAAAAAGCCATGGCCTGGGCGCGCTGGGGCTTGCTGTGGGTCGCGCTCGGCGTGGCCGCGGTGAGTCTTGCCACGCCGTTCGTGAGCCATACCGTGGCGATGAAATGGTTCGATTTTCCGCGGACGCTGGGGCTGATGCTGCTGCCGCTGGTGACGCTGCTCGCGTGGATCTGGGTGTGGCGTTCGACCGGACGCCTATTGCGCGGTGTAGCCGGGGCCCCACATTGGGCGCCGTTCGCCGGCACCGTGGCGATATTCGTCCTCTCCTTCATCGGTCTCGCCTACAGCCTGTTTCCGTACGTGGTGATCGACCGGCTGACCTTCTGGGATGGCGCCGCGAACGCCTCATCGCTGAAACTGGTGCTTATAGGCGCGCTCATTGTGCTGCCATTCATCGTCGCGTACACGGCGTTTTCCTACTATGTGTTCCGCGGCAAGGCGCGGCCCGGACTGTACGATTGA
>DATKUQ010000176.1:0-7818 GCA_035530495.1 Burkholderiales bacterium | reverse complement strand
GAGGACGGCGGGGGTAACCCCGCCTCCTACCCGATCAGCCCCAAGGTGGGACTGGTGCAAGCGTGCCGAGGCGAGCGGTATCCGGCAGCTGGAGGAGTTCTCGCTCAGGCTGCGCTGTTACGCTTGAAATGAAAAAGGCCGCGTCAGCGGCCTTTATTCCTTGAACCTTGCTGCGTCTATTTCAGCTTGGTCTCTTTGTAGAGGACATGCCTGCGGACCTTGGGGTCGAACTTGATGATTTCCATCTTGTCCGGCATGGTGCGCTTGTTTTTGCTCGTGGTGTAGAAGTGGCCGGTGCCGGCGGTGGATTCCAACTTGATCTTGTCGCGCATGATTAGATCTCCCCTTTGGCGCGCAGCTCTTTCAGGACTGCGTCTATGCCCTTCTTGTCGATGGTGCGCAGTCCGTTGGCAGAGACGCGCAGGCTGATCCAGCGGTTCTCGCTCTCAACCCAGAAGCGGCGATAATGCAAATTGGGCAGAAAGCGGCGATTGGTCCGGTTGTTGGCGTGGGACACATTGTGTCCGGACATCGGCTTCTTGCCGGTTACTTGGCATACGCGTGCCATGGCGGTACTCCGAATTCGGAAAAGTGCGAATTATACGCTACTATCTCGCGGAATTTCAAACAGAAGTTACATGGGCAGGAAAAGGAGGCACTGCGCGCGCGACGCTGCAAGCACCTGTTCCACAAGCGATTCAGGACTCGGAACTGGAATCCTTTCAGCGCCGGCAACCGAAATAATCTGCGCGTTCAATTCCCTGTGGCGAAAACACCGCAATTCAGAGCAAACCGCGTTCGGCGAAGGAAAGCGCCGAATTTCCCGCGACGATGAAGTGATCGAGCACCCTGATATCGACCAGGGCCAAGGCTTGCTTGAGCGACTGGGTCAGCACCTGATCGGCGTGGCTGGGCTCGGCTACGCCGGACGGATGATTGTGCGCGAGGATCACTGCGGCCGCATTGTGCTCCAGCGCGCACTTGAGTACTTCGCGCGGGTATACGCTGGTTTGGGTAAGCGTGCCGCGGAACAATTCCTCGCAGACGAGGACCCGATTCTGCGCGTCCAGCAGCACCGCCAGAAACACCTCGTGTTCGCGATTTGCCAGGGTCAGCCGCAGAAAGTCGCGCACCGCTGCGGGCGAGCTCAGGGCGTCGCCCGAGCGCAGCGTTTCCGCCAGCGCGCGGCGCGCCAACTCCAGCACCGCCTGCAACTGGGATAGTTTGGCGTCGCCGAGGCCCGGCAAGCTATCGAGTTCGCTGCGCTTGAGTGCGAACAAGGCGCCCAGGCTGCCACAGTGCGCGAGCAGTTCGCGCGCCAGATCGACTGCGCTCTTGCCGCGCACTCCGGTACGCAAAAAAATGGCCAGCAATTCGGCATCGGACAAACTCGCCGCGCCCAGTTGCAGCAGTTTCTCCCTCGGCCGTTCCAGGGCCGGCCAGTCGGTGATCGCCATGTCCCGCCCTCCCAATTGGCGTAAAATCTGCTCTCTTATTCTACTCGTGGTCGCTGATTTCGATGACCGATATCGCGGGCAAGCGCATCGTACTCGGCTTGAGTGGCGGCATCGCCGCCTACAAGGCCGCCGAACTGGCCCGACTGCTGGGGCAGGCGGGTGCGCAAGTGCGAGTGGTGATGACGGCGGCGGCCGGCAGGTTCATTACTCCGGTCACCATGCAGGCGCTGTCCGGGAATCCAGTGCATACCGACCTGTGGGACGCAAGTGTGCCCAACAATATGGCGCACATCGAGCTATCGCGCGACTGCGATGCCATCGTGGTCGCTCCGGCCAGCGCGGATTTTCTCGCCAAGCTTGCGCAGGGTCTGTGTGATGACCTGCTGACTACGCTGTGCCTGGCGCGCGAGTGCCCGCTGCTGGTGGCGCCGGCGATGAATCTGCAGATGTGGGACAAGCCGGCAACCCGGCGCAACATCAAGCAGCTGGCCGCGGACGGCGTTGCCATCCTCGGACCGGCGAGCGGCGATCAGGCCTGCGGCGAAGTCGGCATGGGGCGCATGCTGGAGGCGGAAGAAATTCTCGAGGAAATCGAGGCTTTTTTCCAGCCGCGATTGCTGGAAGGCAAGCGCGTACTGGTGACGGCAGGTCCGACTTTCGAGCCTATAGACACCGTGCGCGGAATCACCAACACCAGCTCCGGAAAAATGGGCTATGCGGTGGCCCGCGCGGCACGCGAAGCGGGCGCGGTGGTCACGCTGGTGAGCGGTCCGACCGCACTGGTTGCGCCACGGGGCCTGGAACGCGTGGACGTTTCCAGTGCGCAAGAGATGTACGACGCGGTGATGGCGCGCGTGGCCAAGGCGGACGTGTTCATCGGCGTCGCTGCGGTCGCCGATTACCGGCCCAAGGACGCCAAACCGCACAAGCTCAAAAAGGGCACCGGCGAGGTGACGCTGGAGCTGCAGCCCAATCCCGATATTCTCGGGACCGTCGCGGCGCGCAGAAATGCGCCGTTCTGCGTCGGTTTCGCCGCGGAGACGGAGAACCTGGAAGCCTATGCCGAGGCAAAGCGCCGGCGCAAGAAAGTACCGTTGCTCGCCGCCAACCTCGCGCAGCACGCGTTCGGCGCCGAAGACAATCAGCTGATCCTGTTCGACGACGCGGGCCGGCACGAGCTTCCCCGCGCATCCAAGATAGCGCTTGCGCGCGCGCTCATCGCCCATATCGCCAGACTGTTGCCAAAAAAATAGCGCGCTGGCGGCGGGAAACGCTTGGGATCTCCGGTCCTGCCTTGCCTTCGTATCCTCGACCATCACTTCAAGAATCGAACGTGCCCAAACTCGACATCAAAATCCTCGACCCACGCCTCAAGGACAATCTGCCGCACTATGCGAGTGCCGGCGCCGCCGGCTTGGATCTGCGCGCCTGCGTCGACGCGCCGATCGAACTCAAGCCCGGCGCGACCGAGCTGGTCCCCAGCGGTATCGCCATCCATCTGACCGATCCCGGGCTTGCGGCCCTGGTGCTGCCGCGCTCGGGCCTCGGCCACAAGCACGGCATCGTGCTGGGTAACCTGGTCGGCTTGATCGACTCAGATTACCAGGGGCAGATATTCGTCTCGCTGTGGAATCGCGGCGGCAGCGCGTTCACCCTCAACCCGCTGGAGAGAATCGCGCAACTGGTGGTGGTCCCGGTGCTGCAGGTGCAGCTCAATGTGGTCGACGAGTTCACCGCGAGCGAGCGCGGCGCCGGTGGTTTCGGGAGCACCGGCAAGCACTGATCCGGCAGGCCTTAGGCGCTGTCGATCAGATTTCTCCGCAACAAAAAAGGCCGCTTGCTGCGGCCTTTTTTGCTCTAAGGGCGGGCTGCTTCAGCTTTCCTGCGCCACCGGCGGTTTAACCGGAGCATCGTCGGGGAAGACCAGCTGCACCTTGTCGTCCGCGTCGAGATCGATGCTGACCTTGCCGCCGCTCACCAAGCGCCCGAACAGCAGTTCGTCGGCGAGGGCGCGGCGCACCGTGTCCTGGATCAGCCGTGCCATCGGCCGCGCGCCCATGAGCGGGTCGAAACCGTGCTCGGCAAGGTGCGCCTTCAGCACATCGGTGAAGATCACCTCGACTTTCTTCTCGTGCAATTGCTCCTCCAACTGCATCAGGAACTTGTCCACCACGCGCAGGATGACTTCGTGGTCGAGCGCGGCGAAGGAAATGATTGCATCCAGACGGTTCCTGAACTCGGGCGTGAACATGCGCTTGATCTCGGCGAGTTCGTCGCCGGTCGTGCGCAACTGACTGAAGCCGATACTGGTCCGGTTGAGGGCCTCGGCGCCGGCATTGGTGGTCATGATGATGACCACATTGCGGAAATCGGCCTTGCGCCCGTTGTTGTCGGTAAGCGTGCCATGATCCATCACCTGCAGCAGGATATTGAAAATATCCGGGTGGGCTTTCTCGATTTCATCCAGCAGCAGTACGCAGTGCGGCTTCTTGGTGATCGCTTCGGTCAAGAGGCCGCCCTGGTCGAAGCCGACATAGCCCGGCGGCGCGCCGATCAGGCGCGACACGGCGTGGCGTTCCATATACTCGGACATGTCGAAGCGGATCAAATCGATGCCCATGCAATACGCGAGCTGGCGCGCCACTTCGGTCTTGCCGACGCCGGTGGGACCCGAGAACAGGAACGAACCGATCGGCTTGGTCGGCTGACCAAGGCCGCTGCGCGCCATTTTGATCGAAGCGGCGAGCGCGTCGATGGCCTTGTCCTGGCCGAACACCACCGCCTTCAGATCGCGGTCGAGATTCCTGAGCGACTCGCGATCGTCGGAGGATACGCTCCGCGGCGGAATGCGCGCGATCTTGGCGATGATCTCCTCGATCTCGATCTTGCCCACGATTTTCTTCTGCTTGGTCTTGGGCAGGATGCGCTGCGCCGCGCCGGCTTCGTCGATGACGTCGATGGCCTTGTCCGGCAAATGCCGGTCGTTGATGAAGCGTGCCGACAACTCGGCCGCGGTGGTGAGCGCCGCCGCCGAATATTTTATGCCGTGATGCGCTTCGAAGCGGCTCTTCAGCCCGCGCAGGATCGCCACGGTTTCCTCCACAGAAGGTTCGGTCACATCGATCTTCTGGAAACGACGCGACAGCGCGTGGTCCTTCTCGAACACGCCGCGGTACTCGTTATAGGTCGTGGCGCCGATGCACTTCAGCTGCCCGGAGGAAAGCGCGGGCTTGAGCAGGTTGGAGGCGTCCAGGGTTCCGCCCGACGCGGCGCCGGCACCGATCAGCGTGTGGATCTCGTCGATGAACAGGATAGCGTTGCAGTTGTCGAGCAGCTGTTTCAGTACGGCTTTCAGCCGCTGTTCGAAGTCGCCGCGGTACTTGGTGCCCGCGAGCAGCGCGCCCATGTCGAGTGCGTACACCTGGCAGCGTGCCAGCACTTCGGGCACGTTGCCTTCGACGATGCGTCGCGCGAGGCCTTCGGCGATGGCGGTCTTGCCCACCCCGGCTTCGCCCACCAGCAGCGGGTTGTTCTTGCGCCGCCGGCACAGCGTCTGGATCACGCGCTCCAATTCGCGCTCGCGGCCGATCAGGGGATCGATCTTGCCCACCAGGGCCTGGGCGTTCAGATTGAGGGTGTAGGTTTCAAGCGCACCGTGGCTGGCCTGTTCTTCCTGCTGCTCCTCGGTTTGCTCCGGTTTGCTGCCTTGGGCTTGCGGCGTCTTGGTGATGCCGTGCGAAATAAAGTTGACCACGTCCAGCCGCGTGATGCCCTGCTGGTGCAGATAGTACACTGCGTGCGAGTCTTTCTCACCGAATATCGCGACGAGCACGTTGGCGCCGGTAACTTCCTTCTTGCCGGAGGACTGTACATGCAGGATGGCGCGTTGGATCACGCGCTGGAATCCGAGCGTAGGCTGCGTGTCGATCTCCTCGGTTCCGGCCACGGTAGGCGTGTGCTCGGCGACAAAGCCGGAGAGGCTCTTGCGCAGTTCGTCGATGTTGGCGGCGCAGGCGCGCAGCACCTCCGCCGCGGTGGGATTGTCCAGCAGCGCCAGCAGCAGGTGCTCGACCGTGATGAACTCGTGGCGCTTCTGGCGAGCCTCGACAAAGGCCATGTGCAAGCTGACTTCAAGTTCCTGCGCAATCATTCAATTTCCTCCATCACGCACTGAAGCGGATGTTGATGCTGACGGGCGAAGCTGCCCACCTGCTCTACCTTGGTAACCGCCACGTCCTTGGGATAGACGCCACATACGCCCATTCCTTCACGGTGCACCTTCAGCATGATCTGTGTCGCCTGTTCGCGGCTCAGACTGAAGAACGTCTGCAGTACGACAATCACGAATTCCATGGGTGTATAGTCGTCGTTCAGCAGCATAACCTTGAACAGCGGCGGCGGTTTGACCCTGGCCTTCTTGGCCTCTAAAACGGTCCCTTCGCGCCCCCGGTTCGCCATACTCGCCCACCCACCTGAACACTATGCCAGATTCTGCGGCCAGTCAATTTTGACTGTAACGCGCCGCAGGGAATCCCGCCTACGGTTGTATTATCGCTCGAAATTGCGCATCGCCTTGATGTAATCGTAATCGCTGTCGCGACGCGGCGCAATGCTCACCTGCGCCGCTGTCCCGGAGTCCGTTCGGGTCGGGCCCGCGGCTACTTGACTTGTGTCGGCAAACTGAGTAAAAAAACGGTTGATGCCCCGGCGTCACGCGGCGCGCGGGACGTTGCTCCGAAGCCGCATTGATCCAGGGCATTAAAAGGGGGTTACCGCGCAACTTTTTTCGGAAGTTTCTATGCCAACAGGTACGGTAAAGTGGTTTAACGACGCCAAGGGCTACGGTTTCATCACGCCCGACGATGGTAGCGAGGATTTGTTCGCGCACTTCTCCGCCATCCAGATGGACGGCTTTAAGACGCTCAAAGAAGGTCAGAAGGTCAAGTTCGAAGTGACCCAGGGCCCGAAAGGCAAGCAAGCCTCGAGCATCCAGTCCGCGACCTGATTCGGCGCCTGCCCGGCGCCGGGCTTGATTGCGGTAACAAAGCAGCCGGCATCCGGCCCGCAGTTGGGGGGTGGGGAGGCTTTTTTTTGCGCCCGGCATGGGCGCGTTCCTGTTGGTAGTAAATCCCGCGCTTGTGCGGGGAGCGCTTGCGTGCTTCCGGCGATCGTGAAGAAATGCCTGGGTTGGATGCATTGCCGTGCCGCGCCTTTCAAATCCGGGTCCAATTCCGTTTTTAGACAACTGCACCGGATCAACGGTTCCAGCTCTGGCTGGCAAGCGCGGTTCCGTCTCGTCTCGTCAACCAATTGAATCTATTCGGAACGTAATTTCTTCGGAGCGTAAGCGGCTGTGATACTACTGGCCGGTGGCAATAAGTGAGATAATTGGCAAAATGCACTGAGAAGAAAATGGCACAGGCATGAGGGTATATGCCGCGTGAGCTCGCCTGCCAATTTGTTCTGTGCGCTCTTCCAGACGCGGCGTTACGCGCCGATCGCTTGACCGACCAAACCTGAACGGAGACGAAGCAAAATGACCCAACGACTTGACCTGTTAAAGATCGCGCAGGAAGAACAAAATGGCGACCTTTTCAACTACCTGGATCACATCTACAAGCGATCGAAGATTCAACCTAAGGGATTCACCGATGCGATCATCTGGGAGGGCGGAAATCAGTCCGGTAACGTGAAACCGGTCGCGCACGCGTTTACGGACATGTTTGCGCTCAATGGTACGATCATGGCGCTGGACGTTCTTGGCTTGCCGTTCCTGGGCGTGCCGATGATGGCGCAGTTTCGCCATGACACGAAGCTGATATCGCTAGAGTGGTTCGGCAAGCTGGATTACACCGCGCTCAAGTGGTCCACGGCCGGCGACTTCATGGTCAATGAAAACGGCAAGAAGGTGGTGGTCGCGGGTAAGTCCGGCAATGCGCCGCTGCGCACGGCGGCAGGCGTCTATTGCAATGTTCGCCCCTATGGGACGATCACCAGCGTGCGTTTCATGCCCGGCTTGCCCTATTCGCAGGACAAGAGGAAGTTTCGTGTCGATCGCGACACCGGCAATGTGCATTCGGAGATGAACACCCCGGGGGTCAGGATGGCGTATGCCGTTCGCCTGTTCCTGAAGATGGTGCATGAGACCGGTTATGTCGGACGCGTCGCAACGAAGCCGACGCAGGCCCAGGAAGACGCGATCAACGCCGGTATCGTTCGTTGGCTGATGCAGGGCACGAAGTTCCAGCTCAAGCGTCGCTATTCGGTCGACTCCTATGAGGAGCACAGGGAGAACATCAATGCCATCGTTGCCTTGCTGCCCAAGGACTTCAAGGCCGGCATGGAGAACTGGGGCGGGGAG
>DATKUQ010000175.1:0-2265 GCA_035530495.1 Burkholderiales bacterium | reverse complement strand
GAACTCGTAAACTATATCCGCAATGCCTGGGGCAACCACGCGTCCCTGACCAGCGCCGACGCGGTGTCCAAAGTGCGCAAGGACGTCGCGCATGGCGGCGGCTGAGGGCGAGAAGAAGTCGCTGTCGATTTCGCATTGCTTCCGCCGTACCCGGCACTGAGCCGATCCGCTTGCGCGAATAGGCGGTCAAGGCAAGCGCGCCGGGGCAGCCCGCTGATCCTGACCAGCAACGGCGGCTCCTCGAGCATCAAGTTCGCGCTGTTCGCACCGGGTGACCCGCCCCGCCGCGTTCGGTAGAGGCGCTGCGCGAGCCTGGGAACGATGTCCACGCGCGCGAAAACAGGTCGTGGGGCAATCCGTCAGCTGGTGAATCCGGCTCGACAAGGAGCCGTGCAAGCACTATGCGCGGTGGCGCACGGACCAGCCGGACGTTTGCGCCTATAACGATGATCTGGCAATTCGGTAGTGGAAGCTGCGCCGGTGAGCGTAGCCGCCTGTACCGGAACCACGTATTTATCCAATTATGTAATAGGAGTTCAATCATGAAATGCATGAACCTGCGCAACACTTTGAGCGCCGCCCTGTTGATAGGCGGACCGATCCTGGCGACGGGCGCGCTGGCTCAGTCGCAAGGTGGCTACGGCATGGGCTCCGGCATGATGGGCGGCTATGGCGCCGGCTGGATGGGTGGCGGATACGGCGGGATACTGCTGCCGGTTCTGCTCGTCGTCGTGATTGCCGGCCTCGTTGCCTGGATCGTCGCCCAAAAGAGGAAGTAAATCTATTATTTTCAATCACGCCCGGGTCGCAGCGGACGTTTTGTCTCGCAGGCGCCGCAAGCATCGCTCACGACTAGTTACGGAAACATGAACTCAACCAATCCTGAATGGAGTTAAACCATGAAACGCATGAATCTTCGCAATACCCTGGGTGCCGTCGCATTGATAGGCGGAACGATGCTCGCAGCCAGCGCAATGGCACAGCCGCAAGGCGGCTATGCCATGGGCCCCGGCATGATGGGCGGCTACGGCCAGGATCAGAACTACAACAACATGGGTCCCGGTATGATGGGCGCTTACGGTCCCGGCTACGGCCAGGGTCAGGGCTACGGGATGGGCGCCGGCATGGCGGGTGGCTACGGTCCGGGATCCGATATCCATTTGAGCGCCGAGCAACGCAGCAAGATCGCCAAGATCCAGGACGATGCACGGCACAAGCAGTGGGAGCTGATGGGCAAAATGCAGGATGAGCAAGCGCAGATGAACGAGCAGTATTACTCGGACACGCGCGATGATGCGGCGCTCAGCAAGAACTACCGCAAGATTTCGGAACTGCGGCACCAGATGTTCGACCTTGCGCTCAGGACCCAGAAGCAGACCGATGCGGTACTCACCAAAGAGCAGCGCAGCCAGCCGAGGCACGGCGGATATGGCATGCGCTGGAATTGACGGGTACCCGCGCGGCGGCCGGGCGAGCGGCGCCGCGAAGCCGCGCCGCGTTCCTGCCGCCTGCAACGATTATGCTCTCGCTCTGTCCTACTTATAGTTTTGCCACCTGAAAGGAGTTCATTCATGTACGGATTCAGCACTCATCTGAAAATGCCCTTCGATGCCGCCGTCGCGAAAGTCACGGAGGCGCTGAAAGCCGAAGGTTTCGGCGTGCTCACCGATATCGACGTCCAGGCGACGCTGAAAGCCAAGCTCAACATTGCGCGTCGGCCTTATCGCATCCTCGGCGCCTGCAATCCCCCGCTCGCCCACCGCGCGATCGAGGCCGATCCCGACATCGGCTTGCTGCTGCCGTGCAATGTGGTGGTGCGCGAAGAAGACGATCGAAGCATAACGGTTGCGTTCATGGATCCGGAGGCGGTGCTAAAGCTGGTCGACAAACCGGAAGTGACCGACATTGGCACGCAAGTGCGGGCCTTGTTGCAGAAGGTCTGCACGAGCCTCAAGGCGTGAACACCAGGCAAGCGACTACCCCAGCCGCAGCGTAGCCGCCGTGGCCGCGAGCGAATGCGATGAGACCGAGAGTCAAGTCGCGACTGCCATGGGTATCGGCGTTTTCGTGCGCGCGCGCCGCGCGGCGAATACAGCGCGGAGATGGTAAACCAACTAAGCTGACCGCAGGCAGGGTTACCAATATGCGCATCTACCTTGTTCGACACGGTGAAACCGAATGGTCGCTGTCCGGAAAGCACACCGGCCGCACCGATCTTCCACTGACCGCGCGCGGCGAGGACGAGGCGCGCGAACTGGGGCAGCG
>DATKUQ010000174.1:0-7980 GCA_035530495.1 Burkholderiales bacterium | reverse complement strand
CCTTGACGCTTTCGATCATCCCGCCTTCGATGTTGCCGGACATGAAGTTCAGTATCTCTGCTGCCGCGCGCACCCCGCCCATCGGGCTTTTCTTGAGGTTGTTGTTGCCCGCCAGCAGCTTGGCCAGCACGTCGTTGAGTTCCTTCAGCGCCGCGGGCTGGATCCCGTCCAGGGTGGCGATGCGCAGCAGCACGTCGTTGCGCAGGCGTTCGGGGAGTTCGGTCAGGACCTCGCTCGCCTGGTCGCGCTCCAGGTGCACCAGGATGGTGGCGATGATTTGCGGATGCTCGTTTTTGATCAATTCGGCCACCGCCGGCGAATCCATCCATTTCAGGCCGTCGATGCCGCTGGTGTCGCCGCCGTGGAGGATGCGGTCTATGAGGTTGGTCGCCTTGTCGTCGCCGAGCGCCTTGGTGAGCACGGTGCGCAAGTACTCGCGCGAGTTCAGTCCGAGAGGAGATTTTTCCTCCGCGCTCAAGCGGAAAGCGCTGAGCACCTGTTCGACCTTGTCGCGCGTGACGTTCTTGAGATTGGACATGGCGGTGCCCAGCTTCTGCACTTCGCGCGGGCCGAGATGCTTGAACACCTCGGTCGCGCCTTCCTCGCCCAGCGACAACAGCAGGATGGCGCCTCTCTCGATGCCTTCTTCATTCATCGCTCGTCACCCAGTCCCTGACCACGTTGGCGACCAGCTTCGGTTCGCTGCGCGCGAGCTGTTTCGCCGCCTCCAGATCGTTCGCATAGCCGGTCGCGCGTTGAACGGAGACCTCGGCATCGGCGTCGGGCAGCGCGGGCACAGGCAGCCGCACTTCGGACAGCTTGGTGAGCAGCGGGCGCAACACGCCCAGCACCAGGAACAGCACCAGGCCGGCGATCAGCAGGTTTCTGCCCACGTCCTTGGCGGTGGCGATGGTCTCGGGCTGCTTCCACAGCGGCACCACCGGGACGGGCTCGACGTCCGGCATGGAGAAGGCGCTGTTGGTCACATTGAGCGAATCGCCGCGCGCCTGGTTGTAGCCCATGACTTCCTTCACCAGCGCGTTGATCTGCGTCATTTCCTCGGTAGAAAGCGGCTTGTACGTGACCTTGCCGTCGGCGTCGGTCACCTTGCGGTAGTTGACCACCACGGCGACCGACATCCGCTTGATCGTACCTACGGGCTGGCGCGTATGCCGGATGGTCTTGTCGACTTCGTAATTGACGGTGGAGTCGCGCCGCGTGTTGGTCGGTAGCACGTGCGCTCCCGCCGCGGACGTCGCGCTTGCCGCAGCTTTGGCGGAGGCCTGTCCGGCGACCGGCGGGGTAACGATAGGCGCGGTGGCGTTTCCGGGCGGCTGATTGCTCAGCGCCCCCGGCACCCCGCCGGCCATTGCGCCGGCGCTGTCGCTGGATTCGCTGGTTTGCTGGCTGAGTACGGCCGCCGGCGCCGACTGGTTCGGGCCGTAGATCTCGGCGACGTTCTCGCTCTGGGTGAAATCCATGTCCGTGGTCACCTGGGCGATCGCGTTGTTCGGTCCGGTGATAGGCGCGAGGATGGCTTCGATGCGCTTGACGAAACTCTGCTCGACTTCGCGCCGGTACTTGAATTGCCCCGGGTCGAGTCCGGTGTTGCTGCCGTCCTGCGAGGTCAGCAGATTGCCGTTCTGGTCGACGACGGTCACGTTTTTCACCGACAGGTCGGGAATGCTGCTCGACACCAGATGCACGATGGCGCTGACCTGACCGGCGTCCAGGCTACGGCCCGGATTCAGGCCCAGCAGCACCGACGCGGTCGGCTTTCGCTGGTCGCGCACGAACACCGAGGGCTTGGGGATGGCGAGCTGTACGCGCGCGCTTTGCACCGCCGACAGCGACTGGATCGTGCGCTCCAGTTCGCCCTCGAGCGCGCGCTGGTAATTGACCTGCTCCAGGAATTGGCTGGTGCCGAGTTTTTGCGTATCCATCAACTCGAATCCGACCACGCCCCCCTTGGGCAGGCCCTGGCCAGCCAAGCGCAGGCGCACCTCGTCCACCTCGTTCGCCGGCACCATCAGCGCGCCGCCGCCGGCGGCGAATTTATAAGGCACGTTCATCTGCTGCAGCGAGTTGATGATCGCACCGCCATCCTGGTCGGATAGATTGGAAAACAGCACGCGGTAATCCGGGGTCTGGCTCCACATCCATCCGCCGACGAGCAGCGCGACCACGGCCGCGAGCGCGACCAGCAGGCCGAATTTTTGCTGCAGCGGGATCATGCCGAACACTTGAACAGGGGATGCAGATACCTGGGTGTTTCCTATTGCCATGATCGTTTGCCTGCTGTGTTGCCGGCCGTGGGGTATGCCAGAGTCCGGTTCATGTTCATCGCCATCCTGGTTCCGGCCCCGGATGCGGGGTCTGAGGCGATTATGGACAAAGCGCCGCGCGTCAAACCCGCGAGAAGAGGGGATTTGTCCGCCTTTATCGCCGGTCGAGGTGAATTTGCCCGGTGCTAGTCTGTGATCCGTCAAAACAGGGAAGGACGCCACCCGCCGCGCAGGCGACAGGCAAACATGGACCAGGTCAGCACACTTGTCAGTCCGCAACAGCTGGAAAAGGCGTTCCAGCTGTTCGATATGGCTTCCTCGGAGCTGTGCCTTGCCTACGAGGACTTGCGCCGGCAGCTGCGGGACCTGACGCAGGAACTTGCGTTCGCCAAGGCCGCGCTGCAGTGCCGGTTCGACACGCCGCAGTCCACGCGCCGCGTGCGCGCCGATTGCGAGCAGGTGGGAGTGGAAGATCTGCTGCGCGAGGCGTTCGAATCCGTCGAGCCGCAGGCACTGGCACGCGGGGTGCTGCTTGAGATCAGAGACGAAAGCGCCGGCTGCACGCTGCGCGCGGACCGGCCGGCGCTTGTCGGCGCATTGCTCGGTCTGCTGGACAACGCCTTGCAGGCCTGCGCGCCGGGCGAACGCATATGCCTTGCAGCGAGCACAGCCGACGCCGAACTCGCACTTTGCGTCACCGACAGCGGTGCCGGCATCGCGCCCGAGGTGCGGGCGCGGCTGTTCGAGCCGTTCTTCACCACCCGCGGCGAAGGCTTTGGGCTGGGATTGGCGATGGTGCGCGCCGTGGCCGAAGCCCATGGCGGCATCGTCAGCGTGCGCTCTGACAGCGGCGCGGGCAGCGAATTCGTGCTGCACCTGCCGCTGGCGCCTGCGGCCGCAACGCAAGCGCCCACAGTTGCGCACGGCGTGCAAATGAATTTGCTGCCACTTGCAGACATTGGCATAAGGAGAGACCGATGGATACCAGCGCTATAGACAATCTGCTCGGCCAGATGCGCGCGGCGGCGGCGATCGTCGATCAGCCGGCACGGGCGTTGGCCGCCCCGACGGCAGGAACGGATTTCGCCGCGGTGCTCAAGCATACGCTCGACGGGATCAACGGCACTCAGGTCGCGGCCACGCGCCTCGCGCGCGACTTCGAACTCGGCGTGCCCAACGCGAACCTGAACGACGTCATGATCTCGGTGCAGAAGGCCAACATCTCGTTCCAGGAGATGGTGCAGGTGCGCAACCGCCTGGTTTCGGCCTACCAAAGCATCATGAACATGCAGGTCTAGCGCGGACGGAGCCATGACGACGCTCAGCGCATTTCGGTCGAAAGCCGGAGCGGGCCGGCCCGCGGGCTGCGACTGCGGATATCTGCCCGCATGAGAGCCGCTGTGCCGCCGGCAACGCAGGCATCGCTCGATCCGCCGGATTGGAGCGCGCTGCGCGCGCAAGGACATCGCATGCTCGACGACATGTTCGATTACCTGGAGCATCTTCGCGAACGGCCGGTGTGGCAGCCGATCCCGCAAAATGTCCGCGCGCGCTTGCAGGAAGCGCTGCCCAGGGGGCCGAGCGATCTGGCGCAGGTGCATCAGCAGTTCATGCGCGACATCCTTCCATTCGGCGCCGGCAACACGCATCCAGGATTCATGGGCTGGGTTCAGGGCGGCGGGACGCCGGTAGGCATGCTGGCGGAAATGCTGGCTGCGGGCCTCAATGCGAACGTCGGCGGGCGCGAGCAGATGCCGATCGAAGTGGAGCGGCAGGTCACGCGCTGGGTGTGCGAGCTGTTCGGCTTCCCCGACACGGCGAGCGGCCTGTTCGTGACCGGCACGTCCATGGCGAACCTGATCGGCGTGCTCGTCGCCCGCGCCAAAGCCGTCGGTGCCGGCGCGCGCCGCAGAGGGATCGCTGCAGGCGGCAAGCGGCTCGCGGCTTACACCTCTGCCGGCGCGCATGGCTGCATCGCGCAGGCGATGGAACTGTCCGGTCTGGGCAGCGACGCGCTGCGCGTGATCCCGTTGAACGAGCGCTTTGAGATCGATATCGAGGCGCTGGAGCGCGCGATCGCGGCCGATCGCAGGGTCGGATGCACGCCTTTCCTTGTCGCCGGCACGGCGGGCACGGTCGACGTGGGCGCGATCGACGCGCTCGATGCGCTGGCGGACATCGCCCAAAGGGAAGGGATCTGGTTTCACGTCGACGGGGCTTACGGCGCGCTCGGCATGCTCGCCGCGGATATCGCGCCGCGGCTCGCCGGCATCGAGCGCGCGGACTCGGTCGCCTTCGATTTCCACAAGTGGGGCCAGGTGCCCTACGACGCCGGCTTCATCCTGGTCCGGGAAGCGAGGCTGCATCAGAGCGTGTTCGCCTCGCCTGCAGCCTATCTGAGGCGCGAGGCCCGCGGCATGGCGGCCGGATCTCCCTGGCCCTGCGACTTCGGGCCCGACCTGTCGCGCGGCTTCAGGGCGCTCAAAACATGGTTCACGCTCAAAGTCCATGGCGCCGAAGCGCTCGGCCGGGCGATATCGGGCACTTGCGCACTGGCGCGCTACCTGGAGCAGCGTATCGCAGCCTCGCCGCAGCTGGAACTGCTCGCTCCGGTTGCGCTGAATATCGTCTGCTTTCGCTACCGCTGCGCCGACGCCGACCGCGTCAACGCGAACATCGTCGTCGCGCTGCAGGAGTCCGGCCTGGTCGCGCCGTCGTCCACCACAATCAACGGGCGCTTCGCGATTCGCGCCGCGATCGTCAACCACCGCACCAATGCCGACGATATCGACGCCCTGATCGAGGCCGCGATCGCGTTCGGCACGCGCGAGAGCGCACCACTAAGAGGCCGTAGCTCCTTACGGGCCGACTTAGGGGAGCACGAGGGGAAGCGTCCTCTCGTTTTGTTACCTACTCTCAGGAAGGCCTCATGAACGCAAGCACTGCGCAATCCCGGCTCGACCATTCCGACGCCTGCGAACCGCTGATCGGTCTCGCGCCCTTGATGACCATGGCGTTTTCCGGCGTCGATCTCGCGCCGCTGGGAGCGCGCCTGATCGAGCGTGCGGGTTCCGCCGCCGGCGACGCCAACGCCTTGATGGACCTTTCGACCGTGTTGCAGTTGCGCGGCAACAAGGACGTCGGACTCGCGGCGCAGGGCCAGGCGCTGCAAGCGCAGCAGCTCTACCGCCGGTCGGCTCCAGGCGGCGCGGCCGCGATCCGGCTGCTTGCGATCATGGCGCCCGGCGACCTGATGGCGAACACGCCGCTCGAGTTCCTGGTGCAGGACAGCGACGTCGCACTCGAGATGCTCTACATCGTGCCCGGGCAGCCGTTCCCGCCGCCGATCCCGGAGCACGACATCGCGTTCGTCGCCGTATGCGAATCCGAACCGAACCGGCCGCTGCTGCGGCGACTCGGAGAATTCCTGCAATCCTGGCCGCGCCCGGTGTGCAACCTGCCGGACCGGATCGGGCGCACTGCGCGCGAAACCGCGCATGCCCTGCTGGCGACGGTGCCCCAAATCTGCATGCCGCCCTCGGCACGGGTGGACCGATGTACGCTGGAGCGGATCGGCCGCGGGGAGCTGGCGCCCGGCGCCGTTCTCGCAGACGGCTGTTTTCCGCTGATCGTCCGCCCGCTCGACTCGCATGCCGGGCACGGCCTGATGAAAATCGATCGTGCGCAAGACGTCGCGGAGTATCTCTGCGCCATGCCGGAGGGCGAATTCCACATCGCGCGCTTTGTCGACTACCGCAGCGCCGACGGCCTGTTCCGCAAGTACCGCGTGGTCCTGATCGGCGGCCGTGCATACGCCGGCCACATGGGGATATCGGATCACTGGATGATCCATTACCTGAACGCGGGCATGGGCGAAAGCGCCGAAAAACGCGCGCAGGAAGAGCGCTTCATGCGCAGCTTCGACGAGGACTTCGCGCAGCGCCATGCCGCCGCGTTCGGCGCCATCGCCGAGCGCATAGGACTGGACTACCTGGTGATCGATTGCGGCGAAACCGCGGACGGACGGCTGCTGGTGTTCGAACTCGATCCGGGCGCGGTGGTGCACTGCATGGATCCGGCGGATCTGTTCCCGTACAAGCACGCGCAGATGCGCAGGGTGTTCGAAGCATTTCGCGACATGTTATCTGGTGCGATTCAATCCGTCGGTCGACTGCGCCCGGGGAAAACATAAAATGGGATTCAGAATTTTCGCCGACGTCGTGCTGCGCGCCGGCTTGGCCGAACAAAGTGGAATCGATCGCCTCAGCGCGCGCCGGCTAGGTCCCTGCGCTCGCGCTCGAGCCTGCTGATGTAGCGCTGGATCAGGGCCCGGTCGCGCTCGCGCATGCCGATGAACTCGCATCCCGCGCGCCGGTGCTTGGCGCCGTTTTTGAACGTGACCTCGAACGTACTGCGCACCTCGATGTCGGTGGTGACTTCGCCCAAATCGGGCAGTCGAATGCGGCAGTTTCTG
This sequence comes from Burkholderiales bacterium, assembly GCA_035530495.1. Classification (GTDB taxonomy): domain Bacteria; phylum Pseudomonadota; class Gammaproteobacteria; order Burkholderiales; family SG8-39; genus 2-12-FULL-64-23. The sequence goes on along the minus strand of DATKUQ010000174.1, from coordinate 1,221 downwards.
AAGCGCGCCCCGGTCTCGATTCCAGCCGGTTCGGTGAAGTCGATGACGGAAATGCCGCCGCAGCTGATATCGACGATGGTCACTTCGGCAGTCGCCTGCGGCCGCGCGCGCAGCGGCGGAATCCTGCACAGCAGCGGCCGCGTAAGCGGGGTGGAGATGCGGAAGTACTCGCGCCGTTGCAGGCGCAGCAGCGACGCGGGCAGCGCCATGCTCAACACCTCGCGGCCGCCGAGGCGCGCGGCGCGCAGGGATTCTGCGGAAAACTGTATCCTGATGCGCTCGTGCGTTGCGACGAAGGTGATATCCCTGGTTTGCAGCGCGCGCTGATTGGCGGCGGCATCCGCGCCGTAGTCGACAAATACTTTGTCCTGATCCGGCTTCACGCCGGCGATCGAAGTCAGGACGAAATCGCTTCCTCCGTCGAAGTAGGCCGTGACCACGGTGGCGGATCTGGCCAGCGTGTTCAGTATCGCGGCGATTTCCGGACGCGAGTGAATCAGGTATTTGCTCTGGTCGGTGCCGGCAGAGTCGTGTATCAGCGGCTGGTTCGTGTCTTCTGGCATCGCCGCGTCGGGCTGCTGGGGTGTTGAAGCTCTATTCATTGCCGTCCGGGATCACGGTCTAAAGGAGCGGTAATTGGCCTGGGTACGACGCAGCGCCGGTCGCTCTGCCTTGCTCCAGCCGGTATACCCATACGAGCAGTTCCGCCACCGCGCGATAGAGCGCCGGCGGGATGCGCTGGTCCAGGTCCACCTGGATCAGCAGCGCGACCAGCTCCTTCGATTCGTGCACGTACACGCCGTGCTGGTGCGCGCGGTCGATGATTGCCTGCGCTACCAGGCCGCGGCCTTTGGCGACTACTCTGGGTGCGGATTCGTCGCCGCTGTAGGCGAGCGCGACTGCCGACTGCTGCGGGCCGCCTGCCTGCGCGTCTACCGTTGCAGGGGCCTGGCCGGGCAGGGCGGCTTCAGGCTTGTCCATGCCGTGCGATCGCGATCGCGGCCGCCGGTACGCCGGCGGCCGCGAGTGCTGTGCGCAGGGTCGCGCTGTTGTCCCGCAGCAGTGCGGCGCTGGCGGTGCTGTCGGTCTCCAGGCTGATGCGCACGCCCTCGCCGGCGAGGCTCAGGGCGGCTTCGAGTTCGCCGAGCTGCGGCAGGTCCAGCCGCAGTTGCGTATTCCAGCTCGGCGGCAGATCCGGCTCGCGCCCGCTCCCGGGCTGGT
>DATKUQ010000173.1:0-3424 GCA_035530495.1 Burkholderiales bacterium | reverse complement strand
CGGCGAGTAACTCTTCCAGGATGAGCGAATCGATCGAGTGCTGCTGGCTCCACAGGACCATGAGCACGATCACCTTCAGCTTCTCGATGCTGACGTTGTCCTCCGACAGCGCCATGGCGCGCTCGATGATGATCTCGCGCAACAGCGGCGTGAGCACCTTGGCGCCCTCCAGAAAAGCGATGAAACCGCGACCTTCTACGCCCAGCTTGGTCGCCTCCACTTCAGCGTAGCCGCGAAACGCGGTGCTTTGCGCAAGCGAGGCGGGAAGCGTCCCTGCTTCTGGTGCGGAAAGCCCCTGCAACCAGGCGAGCGCGTCGCTGATGTCTTCGTGCTCGAAGCCGGCGGCGGTAAGCTTGCGCGCCAGCACGTCTTGATCGGGATAGAGGTCGGACTGGTAATAATTTTCGAACAGGTAGACGAGTATGTCGAACATTCTTCTGGGCGGCCTCTCAGGAGGTTCTCTGGTACAGCCCGCCGGGCAGGCTCGCGACCCTGCCGTCGAGCTCGAGTTGCAACAGCATGGCCGATACCGCGTCCGCCGTCAAGCCGCTCCTCGCGCATAACGTGTCTATGTCACAGGCATCATAACCCAGGTGTGCGAGCAGGCCGGTACCCGGCGCGGCTACGGTGGCAGACGCTGCGACCAGCGCTTCAACGCCCAGTTCCTGCAGCAGGTCCTGCGCGCTTTCCACCAACTTTGCGCCTTGCTTGATCAGGGCGTGGCAGCCCTTGGAATGCGGTGAATGGATTGATCCCGGAATGGCGAACACCTCGCGCCCCTGCTCTGCGGCCAGGCGCGCGGTGATAAGCGAGCCCGAAGCGAGCGCCGCTTCCACCACCAGACAGCCGCGCGCCAAGCCCGAGATCACGCGGTTGCGGCGCGGAAAATTGCTGCCGTGCGGCGGCGTGCCCAGCGGAAACTCGCTGACAATCAGCCCCTCGCGCGCGATGCGCTCACCCAGCGCGCGGTTGCGTTGCGGATAGAGGATGTCGGCGCCGGTGCCGAGCACGGCTATCGTGGCGCCCGCCCCGTCCAGACCCCCGCGGTGCGCTGCGGCGTCTATGCCCAGCGCCAGACCGCTGACGATGGTGAGGCCGGCGCAACTGAAAGCGCGCGCAAACTGCTCCGCGTTGCTTATCCCTTGCGGCGTGGCGTTGCGGCTGCCGACCACGGCCAGACCCGGGCGCGCGAGCAATTCGCGTCGGCCGCGCAAATACAACAGCGCCGGCGGATCTGGAGTCTCGAGCAGCGACTGCGGATAATCGCCGTCGGCAAGCGTGAGAATCGCATGATCTTCGACCGCAGCCCACTCAAGGGCCGCGTCGACAGCAGCCGAATTCATGTCGGACAGAATGCGGGCGGCGATTTCGGCGGAAACGATGCCGGTGAGCGCACTGCGGCCGGCGGCCAACACCTGCTGCGGCAGGCCGAAGCTGCTGAGCAGTTTCCTCAGGCTTTGGCCGCCCAGCCCGGACGTCAGGCTGAGCTTGATCCACGCAGCGAGTTCAGCGTCGTGTTGCATCGTATTGCGGGCGGGCTGCAGATGCTGGACCCGTTCCACATCTATTCCGCCGCAACGCCAAATTTCTTGGTTTCTTATCAATCACGGGCTGACAGACATAGCGTGCATGCATCCGCAGGGGGATTTACAAGGGGGGGTGCATCCCCCCTTGTTCGTGAGATAAGGGCTTTTCCTCCGCCGGAGGCACTTTGCGTGGTTCCGCCTTTTCCGATTCAGGGCGTGGTCACCACATCGTCGACCAGCACCGGCCGGCTCGCCGACATCACCAGTGCGAAGGAAACCCGGTCGAAGGTGCGGAATACGAAAACCAGGCCGTAGCGCTCGTCCGGCAGCTTGGTGGTCTCGACCTTGTCGGTGCGGAACCATTTGCGGCTGGGCGTTCTGTCCTCGACAGTACGTCCCAGGCGCAGCAGGGCGAGCACATCGCCGAGTTCGAGTCCGTCGCGCCTGCCTTTGTTGATTGTGATCACGTTCTGCGGACCGGTTTCGCCCATGTCGCTACTGGCGGCGATGATGCGGCCTCGAATCGGCATAGTCGGCGCATGCGGCACGTAGCTTTTGAACGTGATCGGCCCGGCTGCAACCAGCCTGTCGCCCTTGCCGATTTCCTGCCGCGCGCCGGTAATCTGTATGGTTGCAGGGTCGCCCACCCTGGTCACCCTGCCGTCGCCGAGGTACACCGCTTCGTAGCCCAGCGTCTTCCCGCTCTCGGGATCGATTAGCGGTTTGCCCGGATGATAGATATGCCACCGGCTGTCAAGCTTTGCGTCCTTGATGCCGCTGACATAGGCTACATCGTTCGAACCCAGGTAAACACGGTCCGCCTGCGCGGCAATGATTCGCGGCGCATTGTCGAGACCGTCGGCTTCAATCACCAGCGGCCGCGTCAGGAAAGGTTCAATGACCCTGGGCGGGATGCTGGGTATGGCCTCCTTGCCTATGTCCTCCGAGCGTATGCGCGGCGACAACTTCACCGTGCGGGTCATTTCGATTTTGAGCTCCGGCGTCGGCCCGGAGCGGTCGAGCACGATGACGTCTCCCGGATAGATCAGGTGGGGGTTCTTGATCTGCTCCCGGTTCATTTTCCACATCTCCGGCCAGCGCCACGGATCCTTGAGAAACTTTGCTGCAATAGACCATAAGGTGTCGCCTTTAACGACGACATAGCGAGTCGGCGCATTGTCCTGCAACACGGTGCGCGTCTGCTGCTTCGCCATGAGTGGTGTGGCGGTCAACGCCGCGACGAATATTGCGAATATGATAGACTTGCGCATAGAGGCCTCGAACCTATCTAGTAGAGGGCTGAATCATATAAAGTCTAACACGCTTTTTATAGACTTCATTAAATTTAGCACCTAATCCGTTCAATTAGCAAGTTTTTATGTCTCGTCTACATATCCTGCGTTACCCCGATCCGCGTTTGCACAAGACCGCAGCGCCAGTAGCGGAGGTAAACGAGGGCATCCGCAGCCTGGTCGCCGACATGGCCGAAACCATGTATGCCGCGCCCGGCGTCGGCCTGGCGGCCACCCAGGTGGACGTGCACAAGCAGGTAATCGTGATTGACGCGTCGGAAACCCGCGACCGGCTGCTGGTGCTGATCAATCCCGAGATCCTTGCCGCGAGCGGCGAGTCTGATTGCGAGGAGGGCTGTCTGTCGGTACCGGGCATCTACGAAAAGGTCGCGCGCGCCGACCATATCGTCGTGCGCGCGCTCGGACTCGACGGCCAGAGTTTCACGATGGAGGCCGACGGCCTGCTTGCGGTATGCATCCAGCACGAGATGGACCACCTGAAGGGCAAGGTATTCGTTCAATATTTGTCGCGCCTGAAGCAAACCCGCATTCGCGCGAAGATGCAAAAGCAACAGCGCCAGAGCGCCTGATCGCCCCGCCCCAGCG
>DATKUQ010000172.1:0-6115 GCA_035530495.1 Burkholderiales bacterium | reverse complement strand
TCACCCGGGCCTAGTGCGGGCCGTTAACTGCTCGTGCCTGTAATGCGCGGCAAATTGGACGCGGGCACCGGTGTAGCTTCAAATCGAACGGAATAGATCCGCCATGCGCGCGACCGATCTTCCTTACTCGCGGGCCGAACTCGAGGAAAAGCTCGACGACATCCTTTGCGCCGCGCTGTCTTCGCGGCGCAGCGCTGCCGCGATAGCGGCAGGCATCGCGCCGCTTTCCAGAACGCAGCAGGAATTCGTGCTCGCTTGGGCCCAGGTCGCGGCGCAGAACGTCGCGGAGCTGGGCTATCAGTTCACGGCGCAGGCGCCGCAGGCCCTGGCGCTGTTCGGCCAGACCGGGACCGAGAAATGGCTGCTGCGTGCCCTGGACGCGTACGACAAGCAGGGGCTGTATCCGGCCTGCGCCGCGCTGAAGGATGTTGCCGGCTTCAAGCGCCACAGTGACGCCGCCGGGGAGGGCGTGGCGCTCACCGACGTGAGGCGCGTGCTCGAACTGTTCCTGCGCGGCCTGGCTGGGCGCGGGCTGCAGCTCGAAGCCGCAGACGACACCTGGACCGACACCGAGACGATCTTCCTGCCCGCGCGCATCGCCGCGTATGCTGCGCGCGAGCAGAATTTCCGCCTGTACAAGGCGATTGTGGTGCATCACTGGGCCCAGGCGCGTTACGGCAGCTTCAACGCCGAACTCGCGCCGGTGCTCGCGGCCTATGTCGCGCCCGAACGCGCCCTCGAATGGCTCAATCTGCTGGAAGCGATCCGGCTGGAAAGCCAGGTGGGGCGGTCCTATGCCGGACTCGCCGCCTTGCTCGCTTCACTGCGCGCGGATCTTCCGGCAAGCCTCGCCGCGGCCAAGGCGCGTCTGTCGCAGGCCGACAGCTCGGTCGCCGACAGCCTTTTGCTGCTGCGCGAGCTCTATCCGCTGCAGCCGCCCGCGCCTTTCCCCTACATGGGCAGCTTGCATCCGCAGCGCGCAGCCGAGGTGCGCGAGCAGCGCATCGCGAAGGATCGGCGCGCGCTCTACAACGAGCTCGCACAATTGCGGCTGGCCGCGCAGGCCGAACGCGGGGAGCCGCAGCCGGGCGAGCCCGAGCTCGACGCGGAAAGCTCATTCGACACCCTGGAGTTCGAGCTGCAGATCGACGGGGAGGTGGTGGCGCCTCCAGAGGAAGTCGCCAGGCTGATGCGTTCGATCATCCAGGACTTCGGCGAGATTCCGGAGGAGTACCTGCTTGCTTCCGGCCCGGGTGCCTACGCGCCGGATGCACTGCCTGCGGGCGAAGCCGCAGGCGAACTTGGCGAAAGCCAGGCCGCGGGTGGCAGGCTGTATGACGAGTGGGATTTCCGCCGGCGCGACTACCGCAAGGACTGGTGCGTGCTGTTCGAGTCCGACGTGCTGCCGGGGGATCCCGGCTACGTCGCCGCGGTGCGCGCGCGCTACGCCGGCCAGATCGCTCAGTTGCGACGCCGCTTTGAGGTGCTGCGCGGCGAGGACAGGCTCGCGCGGCGCCAGAGCGAAGGCGAGGATATCGACTTCGACGCCGTGGTCGAGGCCTATGCCGACCGCGCCGGCGGCATCGAAGCCTCGGAGCGCCTGTTCGTACAGCGCCGGCGCAGCGAGCGCAACATCGCCGTGATGTTCATGGTAGACATGAGCGGCTCGACCAAGGGTTGGATCAATGCCTGCGAGCGCGAAGCGCTGGTGCTGCTTTGCGAGGCGCTGGAAGCGCTTGGCGACCGCTACGCCATTTACGGCTTCTCCGGATGGACGCGCAAGCGCTGCGAGATCTACCGCATCAAGTCCTTCGGCGAGGACTACGGCGAGGCGGTACGTGGCCGTATAGCCGGGGTGGAGCCGCGGGATTACACGCGCATGGGCGTCGCGATTCGGCATCTCACCGGCATCCTCAACGAGGTCGAGGCGAAGACGCGCATTCTGTTCACTCTATCCGACGGTAAACCCGACGATTTTCACGACGGCTACCGCGGCGACTATGGCATCGAGGACACGCGCCAGGCGCTGATCGAAGCGCGCCAGTCCGGCATCCATCCTTTCTGCGTCACCATAGACGAAGAGGCGCGCGACTATCTGCCGCACATGTACGGACGGGCGAACTGGGTGCTGATAGACGACGCGGGACAGTTGCCGCTCAAAACGGCGGATGTGTATCGGCGCATGACCAGCTGAAGCGCTGCGCCGCGCCGGCCGCCGGCGAAAACTTGGGAAAGAGCCGCGCCTGCATTACAATTATGGTCTGGGCGCCTGCCCCACACCTTCACTTCATCCGCACTGCCAATTTCACCTCCTGGAGCTCCCCGTTGCAGATCGTTTGCCTTGATTTGGAAGGCGTGCTGGTCCCCGAAATCTGGATCGAGTTTTCACGGCGCACCGGTATTGCCGAGTTGGCGCGAACCACGCGCGACGAGCCGGATTACGACAAACTGATGCGCGGCCGCATCGACATACTCGGCGCGCGCGGGCTGGGCCTGCCCGATATCCAGAGGGTCATTGCCGGCATGCGCCCGCTGGCGGGCGCGCGCGAGTTCCTCGACTGGCTGCGTGGGGAATATCAGGTGGTGATCCTGTCGGACACCTATTACCAGTTCGCGGCGCCGCTGATGCGCTCGCTCGGCTATCCGACGCTGTTCTGCCACGAACTCGTGGTCGAGCCGGGCGGTCGCGTGCGCGACTACCGGCTGCGCATGCAGGACCAGAAACGCGCTTCGGTTCGAGCCTTCAAAGAGCTCAATTTTCGCACCATTGCCGCGGGCGATTCCTACAACGACACCAGCATGCTGGCCGAAGCCGATGCGGGAATCCTGTTCTGCCCCCCCGCTAATGTGGCAGCCGAGTTTCCGCAGTACCCGGTGGCCGGCGACTATGACGAACTGCGGCGGGCCGTCGCCGACGCCAGCGGCGCCTGAGGCGTATCCTACGGGTATCCGGTTGCTGACATTGATCTGGAGACCAAAATGAGCGACGCGAAGAAGAAAAGCAGGCCGCATTCCCTATCCGCCAAACCGGCCGACAGTGCCGACCGCACGCTCGATGTGCTGCATTTCGAACGCGATCCGCTGCGCGCCATCTTTGCGCCGAAAAGCGTGGCGGTGATCGGCGCGACCGAGAAAGAGGGCAGGGTCGGGCGCACGGTGCTGTGGAACCTCATAAGCAATCCATTTGGCGGCACTGTCTATCCGGTCAACAAGCAGCACCATCACGTGCTTGGGATCAAGGCCTATCCGACAATAGGCAGCATACCCGAGCCGGTCGATCTGGCGGTCATCGTCACACCCGCCCCGACGGTGCCGGGGATCGTCGGCGAGTGCGTCGCTGCGGGCGTGAAAGGCGCGATCATCATCTCCGCCGGGTTCAAGGAGGCGGGAGCCGCCGGACTGGATCTAGAACGTCAGATCACCGAACAGGCGCGCGGCAAGATGCGCCTGATCGGTCCAAACTGCCTCGGCGTGATGCGACCCAGGACGCACCTGAATGCCACCTTTGCGAGCGCAATGGCGCGTCCAGGCACGGTCGGCTTCATCAGCCAGAGCGGGGCGCTGCTTACAGCCGTGCTCGACTGGAGCTTTCGCGAAAACGTCGGCTTCAGCGCCTGTGTTTCCGTCGGCTCGATGCTCGACGTCGACTGGGGCGATCTGATCAACTTTCTTGGCGATGATCCGCACACGCACAGCATCATGATTTACATGGAGTCCATCGGCGACGCGCGCTCCTTCATCTCCGCCGCGCGCGAAGTCGCGCTGACCAAGCCGATCATCGTGATCAAGGCGGGGCGCACCGCGGCTGCCGCAAAGGCTGCGGCCTCGCACACCGGCGCGCTCGCCGGCAGCGACGATGTGCTCGACGCGGTGTTCCGCCGCTGCGGCGTGCTGCGCGTCAACTCGATTTCCGACCTGTTCTACATGGCTGAGGTGCTGGCCAAACAGCCGCGCCCATCGGGCCCGCGCCTTAGCATCGTCACCAATGCCGGCGGGCCGGGCGTGCTCGCCACCGACACCTTGATAGCGCTCGGCGGCGAACTGGCCGAGTTGTCAGACGAATCGATCGGGGCGCTGGACAAGGTGCTGCCGCCGCACTGGAGCCATGGCAATCCGATCGACATCTTGGGCGACGCCGATCCGGAGCGCTACGCGCAGGCGCTCGCGATCGCAGCAAAGGACCCGAACAGCGACGGGCTGCTGGTGGCGCTTACGCCCCAGGCGATGACCGATCCGACCGAAACGGCAAGGCGCTTGACCGCTTTCGCCGTGACCCGCGGCAAACCGGTGCTCGCGAGCTGGATGGGCGGGAAGGACGTGGCCGCGGGCGAGGCGATTCTGAACCAGGCGAACATCCCGACCTTCGGTTATCCGGACACCGCGGCGCGCATCTTTACCCTGATGTGGCGCTATGCGTATAACCTGCGCGGCCTGTACGAAACGCCGATGCTGGTGGAGCCCGCGGCGGATGCGGTGCCGGACCGGGCGCGCGTAGACCGGCTCATCCGCGACGCGCGCGCGTCCGGCCGCAGCTTGCTTTCCGAGTTCGAGTCGAAGCAGGTGCTGGCGGCGTATGGCATTCCCACCGTGCCGACGCGCATTGCAGGCAGCGAAGACGAAGCAGTGCAATGCGCCGACGAAATCGGCTATCCGGTGGTGCTTAAACTGCATTCGCACACGATCAGCCACAAGACCGACGTGGGCGGCGTGCGCTTGAATCTCGCCGACGCGCAGGCGGTGCGAGGCGCGTACCGCGCGATCGAATCTGCGGTGAAGGCGGGGAACAAAGCGCCGGCAGGCGGCGGCGAAGGCTTTCTTGGCGTGGCGGTGCAGGCCATGGTCAAGCTCGACGGCTACGAGCTGATCGTCGGCAGCAGCATCGACACGCAATTCGGCCCGGTGCTGCTGTTCGGCGCGGGCGGACAGCTGGTCGAAGTGTTCCGCGACCGCGCGCTGTCGCTGCCGCCGCTCAATACCACGCTGGCGCGGCGCATGATGGAGCAAACGACGATCCACAAGGCACTGCTCGGCGTGCGCGGCCGCGCTCCGGTGGACCTCGACGCGCTCGCGCGCCTGCTGGTGCAGTTCAGCCAGCTGGTCGTGGAGCAGCCCTGGATCAAGGAGATCGACATCAACCCGCTGCTCGCTGCCGCAGGGGACGCGGGAATCATCGCGCTCGATGCGCGCATCGTGCTGCACGCGGCGGATATCGGCGAGGATCAATTGCCCCGGCTCGCGATTCGTCCTTACCCGACGCAATACGTTTCGGCGTGGACGTCGAAGGGCGGCATGGCGGTCACCATTCGTCCGATTCGTCCCGAGGACGAGCCGCTGATAGTGAAGTTCCATGCGACCCTGTCGGAACAAAGCGTTTATACGCGCTACTTCCACTTTATCCAGTACAACCAGCGCGTCGCTCACGAACGCCTGACGCGGCTGTGCTTCATCGATTATGACCGCGAGATGGCGCTGGTGGTCGAGCGCGCGGATCCCAAGACGGGCGAGCGCGCCATTCTTGCGATAGGGCGCCTGAGCAGGTTGCACCAAACGGCGGAAGCCGAGTTCGCCATTCTGGTCAGCGATGCCTACCAGCGACACGGCTTCGGCGGCGAGCTGCTGCGCCGCCTGGTGCAGATCGGGCGCGACGAAAAGCTCAAGCGCATCGTCGCCACCATCCTGGCCGAGAACGTCGCCATGCAACACGTCTCGCGCAAGATCGGGTTCAAGCTGAAGCGCGACGAATCGGAACTGCACGCGGAACTGGATCTGTCAAAGGCGTGAAGCGCAAGGCGCGGACTCGCCCGGGGCTGCTTTCGCCGAAGATTTTGAGGCTGACGTTCCACCTTTCCCGTAGTTGCGCCTGATCGGGACAAAAGCGGGAACGACTGGGCGCTCAAGCTACGGCTCGGCTAACGGTGGGCGGTCCGCGAAATGGTGTTGAGCAAAGGAGGTGCGCAGTTGTTGCCGAACTGCATCGATGACGCTGTCCCAGTCCCCGAGGGCTGGCTGCCGGAAAAGCCGTGCGCTCGGATACCAGGGACTATCTTCACGCTCTACCAACCAGCGCCAGTCCGGGGCAAACGGCAGCAGTATCCACAGCGGCTTTCCCAGCGCA
>DATKUQ010000171.1:0-5541 GCA_035530495.1 Burkholderiales bacterium | reverse complement strand
ATGGGCCTGCCTGCGAAATCCCTGGGCCTGTAGCCCTAGGAACGGGTCGTCCGGTCCGGTTCCGGGCCTCGATACGCGCGTGTGAAAACCGGCAGGATTGGAATTCGTGTCGTTTCTTGATTGTCCTCAAGGGACCCAATTCGAAGTGGGCTAAAAAGGCCATGTTGACCGAGTGGATGCTTCTGACGGCCAGCGGGCATGTCCGCGCTCGGGTGCGGGCCAACGGATGAAGGGGAACGTCAATGAGTTCAAAAAATTGGCTGTTATCGGGTTTGGCATTTGCACTGAGCGTATGTCTCGTGCCTCAGGCCGCTCTCGCCGCCGGCAAGGTCGAGATCACCTGGTGGCATGCGATGAGCGGCAACAACGGCAAGGTGGTGGACGCGATCGTGAAGGATTTCAACGCAGCGAATCCCAATATCGAACTGAAAGCGCTCTACACCGGCAACTACGACGAGACCCTGACCAAGTACATTGCGGCGTACCGCTCGCACACGGCACCCAGCATCGTGCAGTCCTACGAAGTCGGGACGCAGCAGATGCTCTCCAGCGGCGCGATCGTCCCCGTGTACCAAATACCCGGAATGGTCGGCGAAAAGTGGGACTGGGCCCAGTACGTGATCCCGATCACGCACTATTACGAGGCCGGCGGCAACCTGTGGTCGCTGCCGTTCAACTCCTCGAGCGAGATTCTCTATTACAACAAAGACCTGTTCGCCAAGGCGGGGCTCGATCCGAACCGGCCGCCCGCGACCTGGGACGAACTGGAGGCCGACGGCAAGAAGCTGCTGGCAAGCGGTGCGGTGAAGCACGTACTGTCCTTCGGCTGGCCGGGCTGGACGCTGGAGCAGATGTTCGCCGTTCACAACCAACTTTTCGCGGACCATGACAACGGCCGCAACGGCCTTGCCACCAAAGTGCTGTTCAACGACCACTTCGGCGTGAAGGTCCTCGACACCTGGACGCAACTGGCCAAGGACAACATCTTCATCTATGGCGGGCCGGAATATTCGGCCAACTCGGCGTTCCAGGCCGGGCAGATCGCGATCCTGATCCAATCCACCTCTTCCCTGGCGGGGATCGAAAAAGGTTCGAATTTCAAGGTCGGGACTGGCTTTCTGCCGCGCTTCGAAGGCTATCCGCGCGGCAATTCGGACATCGGTGGTGCCAGCCTGTGGGTGAGCAAGGGCCAGAGCAAGGAGCAGTTGCGCGCGGTTTGGGCCTTCTTCAAGTATCTGGCGCAGCCCAAGGTCGCTGTGGAGTGGCACAAGGGAACCGGCTATTTCCCGAGCGTCAATGCCGCAGTGCAGGACCTTCTGGGCGAAGGCTGGTTCAGCAAGGACCAGAACTACCTCACCGCTTTTCTGCAGATCCTCTCGGGTCGGCGCGACACAGCCGCAGCGACCGGGGTTCGGATGGGTCCGTTCGTGCAGATCCGCGAGCTCGAACGCACTGCGATCGAGAAGTCCGTATCGGGCCAGCTATCGCCCAAGGCCGCCCTCGACGAAGCAGCGCGCAAAGCCAATCAGCTGCTGACAGACTTCGCGCAATTGAACCGATAGAAGTGCGTCCTGCGGGGACGGGCGGATCCGCTCCCCGCAAAGGCACCTCACGCTAGCGCCGATGGCAAATGTCATTGAGGAGGAGCGGTTCCCGGGGCATCCTCTTCTGCCTTATCTGCTGATCCTGCCGTCGGTGGCGGTGATCGGGGTATTTCTGCTGGTCCCTTTCCTGCAGAGCGTGCACGATTCCTTCTTCGCTTCCACCGCATTCGGCACCAAGACCATCTATGTCGGGCTGCGCAACTACGCCCGGCTGTTCGAGTCATCCGAATTCCGCAACAGCGCCTTCGCCACGCTGGTGTTCGCCACATTCGTCATGGTGATCGGCTTGAGCGTCTCGCTTGCGGTGGCGCACCTGCTGAACCAAAAGCTGCGCGGGCAGGGCTTCTACCAGATCGCGCTGATCTGGACTTATGCGCTTTCGCCTGCGGTGGCGGGGGCGATCTGGGCGCTGATGTTCGCGCCGTCCACCGGGATCGTACCCTTCGTCGTCGCCAAGCTTTTCCACGGCTATCTTCTCAACTGGATGATGGACGGCTCGCTCGCGCTGCTCGTCGTATCCGCTGCCGCGACCTGGAAGATGCTCGGCTACAACATCGTGTTCTTTCTCGCCGGTCTGCAGAACATTCCGGATGAATTCCTCGACGCCGCGAGAGTGGACGGTGCAGGGCCCTGGCGCACGTTCTGGGACATCACTTTTCCCATGCTCTCACCCACGACGACGTTCCTCCTGTTCGTGAACATGATCTACGCCTTCTTCCAGGTCTTCGGCCTGATCGACATCATGACCCATGGCGGGCCGGGGGACGCCACCAACATCCTGATCTACAAGCTGTACCGGGATGCATTCCTCTACCTCAACACCGGTGCGGCATCCGCCGAGTCGTGCATCGTCTTCGTCGTCATCTCGATCGCGGCCGTGATACAACTGCACTACGCCACGCGCAAGGCGATCTATGCCCGCTAGAGAGGAATCGACATGACTCCCCGCCAGTGGAAAGTGGGCGCGGCCCATGCCGCCCTGATCGCACTGGTGCTGACCATCGCCTTTCCGGTGATCTATGCGCTGATCGTGAGCACGCTGAGCTTCCAGCAGACCTACGAGTATCCCCCCCGGCTGATTCCCGGCACCGAGCTGTGGCGCAACGTCGCCGAGGCTTGGGACCGCGTGCACATGGGGCGCCTGTTTTTCGTCACTTCCGTCATCTCGGTGGGCGCGGCGGTGGTGAAGATCATCCTGTCGCTCTTGGCGGCGTTCGCCTACACGCACTTCAGGTTTCGCGGCCGCGCACTGCTGTTCCCGATGACCATGATCACGCAGATGCTGCCGCTGCCGGTGCGGATCCTGCCGACCTACCAGATGATGGCGGATTTCCACTGGATCAACACGTATTCGGGGCTGATGTTTCCCTTTTTCGCCAGCACCACCGGGATTCTGCTGTTCCGGCAGTTCTTTCTGACCGTGCCGCGCGACATGACGGATGCGGCGCGCATGGACGGCGCGGGGCCGCTGCGCTACTTCCTCGACATTCTCGTCCCCCTCTCGCGTACCAACATCGCAGCGCTGTTCGTCATCGAGTTCATCTTCATGTGGAGCCAGTACCTGTGGCCCCTGATCGTGACCAACACCGCCGACATGCGCGTGGTGCAGATCGGGCTCAAGATGCTGATCGCCACGGATGCGATTTCCCCGGCGTGGAACGTCATCATGGCCGGCACCATTGTCGCGATGCTTCCTCCACTGGTTGTGCTGATTGTGTTTCGCAAGAGCTTCACCGAGGGTATCGCGATGCAAACCGCGAAATAGCCGGCGTACGGCCGCGTATGTTCTATGCCACGGGTTTCCTCGCGCGCGGCGGCCGGTCGGGCTGACGCCGAGCCTGTCTGATCAGGATCATGTCCGCCATCGGCCTGCTTCTCGTTCTGATCGCCGTGGCGCTGCTGTTCGATTTTCTCAACGGCTTTCACGACAGCGCCAACGTCGTCGCCACGATCATCGCCTCGCGCGCGATGAGCGCGCGCGGGGCGCTGACGCTGGCGGCGCTGGCGAATCTGGCCGGGCCCTTCCTGCTCGGCGTTGCGGTGGCCGAGACCGTAGGCGCCGAGGTGGTGCAGGCGCAGGCGCTCAGCATCACGGTGGTGCTGGCGGCCCTCCTCGCCGCGAGTGCGTGGGATGTGGCGACCTGGTATTTCGGCATTCCGGTGAGCTCGTCGCATGCCCTGATCGGCGGCATCGTCGGCGCCGCCACGACCGGGTCCGGCTTTGCCGCGATCCAGGCGGCCGGCTTGTGGAAAATCGCGATCGCGCTGCTGGTCTCGCCGCTCGCCGGCTTTCTCGCGGCGCTGGCGATCATGCAGGCGACTTTGTGGCTGCTGCGCGATGCGACGCCGAAAGCCAATGTTACGCTGTCGCGCGCACAGGTCCTGACCTCGACGGCGCTGGCCTTGAGCCACGGCGCGAACGACGCGCAGAAAACCATGGGCGTGATCGCCATGGGCCTGCTCACGCTCGGATTCATCCCGATGTTCTACGTGCCCTGGTGGGTCATCGTGCTGAGCGCTTCGGCCATCGCGCTGGGCACGGCAGTCGGCGGCTGGCGCATCATACGCACGCTGGGGACGCGCTTCTACCGCATTCAGCCCATCCACGGCTTCACTTCGCAGTTCGCTTCGGCAGCGGTGATCCTGGGCGCCTCGCTCGCGGGCGGTCCCGTAAGCACGACCCAGGTCGTGAGCATGTCCATACTCGGCGCAGGGGCGGCCGAGCGCAAATCCAAGGTGCATTGGGCGGTGCTGAACGACATCGCCGTCGCCTGGTTATTGACGCTCCCGGCGACAGCGCTGCTGGCGGTGCCGATCTACTACCTCGTTCAATTGATGCCGCAAGGCGGGGGCGGGTAATGGGCTGGTTCGACGGAAACCTGAAACGCAAGAACAAATTTATCGACATGCTGATCGGGCAGGCGGCCAAATCGGTGGAGGCAATCCATTATCTGGTGCATACACTGGAGCAGGTCGACCTGGATGCGATCAAGGCCGTGCACACGCTGGCAGAGGAGGCGAGCGAGTTGCGGCGCGTTCTCATCGACGAACTGCACAAGACATTCATCACACCGCTGGACCGCGAGGACATTTTCAACCTGTCGCACTGCTTCGAGGACATGGTGACCTACGCATTGACGACGGTGGAAGAGATGAACATCCTCAAGGTCGACGCGGACGATTACATCCGCGAGATGATGAAGCTGGTAAGCAAAGAAGCGGAGCAGCTCGAACTCGCGATCCTGCGCCTGGCGCAGAACCCGCGCGTCGCCCTCGATCACGCACGTGAAGTGCGCAAGCTGGAACGCAAAGTCGAACGCTTGTACCGGACGGCGATCAAGGATCTGTTCGCGCGCGCCACCGATCCGGAGCGCTTGCCCGGCTTGTTCTACCGGCGCGAGGTCTACCGCCACATATCCAATATGTCGGATCGCGCCGACTCGGCGGCGAATGTGTTCGGCATGGTCATCATGAAGCTCACTTGAAGCCGGCGCGGCGTACGCACTGTGGGCGCAGTTCAGACGCCGGTCGCCTCGGCCATCAATGCGCGCCAGCGCCTGTAGCGTGCGCGTATTCCGGCGTCTTCGTTCGGCGCAAAAACCTGTTCGGCAATGGCGTGGTTCCAGGACGCAGGCCGTCCGGCGGCGAGGTAGGCGATGCCGCGGGCGGTCGCTTCGGGATCATCGCGCCGGTGCACGGCAAGCCGGCTCAGCGCGGCGAGCCTGCGGCACAGGCCGTCGATCTGCGACACCCCGCCGCTGACGCGGATGCGCGAGGCCGGCGGCACATACTTCGTCATTTCGTCGATATTCGCCTGCAACAGGAAGGCCATGCTCTCGACCACCGCCACGGCTTTTTGCCAGGGCTCGCCCGTGCCGACGAAACGCGAGGCGAAGTCGGGCTGCCAGAACGGGCCGCCCAGTCCGGCGATGCCGTT